>DATMDI010000237.1:0-4705 GCA_035557875.1 Vicinamibacterales bacterium | reverse complement strand
CGCAGCGCGTCCATGACGTCGCGGCGGAGGGCTTCGTCCAGGACCGCGCCCTTGAACGCCGCTTCGGCGATCAGGTGGCTGCCGACGTTCGACGTCATGATCACGACGGCGTTCTTGAAATCGACCGTGCGTCCCTTGCTGTCGGTCAGCCGCCCGTCGTCGAGCAGCTGCAGCAGCACGTTGAGCACCTCCGGGTGCGCTTTCTCGACCTCGTCGAAGAGCACCACCGCATACGGCCGGCGGCGCACCGCTTCGGTGAGCTGTCCGGCCTCGTCGTAGCCCACGTAGCCGGGAGGCGCGCCGATCATTCGCGACACCGTGTGCTTCTCCTGGTACTCGGACATGTCGATGCGGATCATCGCGTGCTCGTCGTCGAACAGGAACTCGGCGAGCGCCCGCGCCAGCTCGGTCTTGCCGACGCCGGTCGGGCCCAGGAAAATGAAGCTGCCGAGCGGGCGGTTCGGGTCCTGGAGCCCGGCGCGCGCGCGCCTCATGGCGTTGGCGACCGCGGTGATGGCCTCGTCCTGGCCGACCACCCGGGCGTGCAGGCGCGACTCCATCTGAATCAGCTTCTGCACCTCGCCTTCCATGAGACGGCTCACCGGAATGCCGGTCCACTTGCCGACGACCTCGGCGATGTCCTCCTCGTCCACTTCCTCCTTGAGCATGCGTGGGCCTTTCGGTTGCCCGTCGTGCTCCTGCTGCGCCAGCCGCTTCTCCAGCTCCGGAATCCGCCCGTACTGCAGCTCAGACGCCTTGGTGTAGTCGCCGCCGCGCACCGCCCCGTCGAGCTCGAGGCGCGCCTGCTCGAGCTGCTCCTTGATGTTGCTGCTGCCGCTGATCTCGTCCTTTTCCTGCTGCCACTGCGCCTGGAGCCGCGTGTCCTCTTCCTTCAGGTCCGCGAGTTCCTTCTCCAGCCTCGTCAGCCGGTCTTTAGACGCCTTGTCGGTCTCCTTGCGCAGTGCCTCGCGCTCGATCTCGAGCTGCATCAGGCGCCGGCGCACTTCGTCGAGCTCCGCCGGCATGGAGTCGATCTCCATCCGCAGCTTCGACGCCGCCTCGTCGACGAGGTCGATCGCCTTGTCGGGCAGGAAGCGGTCGGCGATGTAGCGGTTCGAGAGCACGGCGGCCGCGACCAGCGCAGAGTCCTTCAATCGCACCTTGTGGTGAATCTCGTAGCGCTCGCGCAGGCCGCGCAGGATCGAGATGGTGTCCTCGACCGACGGCTCGCCGACGAGCACGGGCTGGAAGCGGCGCTCGAGGGCGGCGTCCTTTTCGATGTGTTTGCGGTACTCGTCGAGCGTGGTCGCGCCGATGGTGTGCAGCTCGCCGCGCGCCAGCATCGGCTTGAGCATCTGCGACGCGTCCATCGCGCCTTCGCTCGCGCCGGCGCCGACCACGGTGTGGAGCTCGTCGATGAACAGCACGATGGTGCCGTTCGACTCGGTGATCTCCTTCAGCACCGCCTTGAGGCGTTCCTCGAACTCACCGCGGTACTTGGCGCCGGCCACGAGCGCGCCCATGTCGAGGCCGAAGATGCGCTTGTTCTTCAGCCCCTCGGGCACGTCGCCGCGAACGATGCGCTGCGCCAGCCCCTCGACGATGGCGGTCTTGCCGACGCCCGGCTCGCCGATCAGCACGGGATTATTCTTGGTCCGGCGCGAGAGCACCTGGATCACGCGGCGCACTTCTTCGTCGCGGCCGATCACGGGATCGAGCTTGCCCTTCTGGGCCAGTTCGGTGAGGTCGCGGCCGTAGCGGGTGAGCGCCTCGTAGGTCGACTCCGGACTCTGCGACGTCACGCGCTGGTTGCCGCGCACCTGCGTCAGCGCCGCGTAGAGGGCATCCTTGGTGACGCCCTGGCGCTGGAGGTACTGCGCCGCCGGCGAGCGGCCGGCCTCGGTCGCAAGGGCGACGAACAGGTGTTCCGTGCTGACGTAGTCGTCCTGCAGGCGCTTTTTCTCGGCCTGTGCCGCGTCGAAGACGAGCTGCATGCGCGGCGACAGCCGCAGGTCGCCGCCGCGGACCTGTGGAACGGCTGCCAGCAGGCCGCGAGCGTCCGTGGCGGCGCGGGCCGGGTCGAGGCTCATCTTCCGCAGGATCGACGCCACGATGCCGCCCTGCTGTTCGATGAGTGCCACCAGCAGGTGTTCGGGCGTGATCTCCGAGTGGCTCATCTCGCCGGCCAGGGACTGCGCCGCGACGATCGCCTCCTGCGCTTTTTCCGTCAACTGGTTCATGTTCATGGCTTCACGCGGCGCTGTTCGCTGTAGCGCCGCTCCTCTGTAGTTTGGCGAGCGCGGCATAGTGCTCGCGCTCCTCCGGAGTGACTGTCGTGGGCACCTGCACCTCGAGCCGGGCGTACAAATCACCCTGAGGGTGCGATCCCCGAGCCGGCATCCCGTAGCCCTTGAGCCGGAACAGCTGGCCGTTCTGCGTGAAGGCCGGAATTTTCAGCCGTACGGTCTTGCCCGACATGGTCGGCACGTCGACCTCGCCGCCGAGCACCGCCGTCGGTACCGGCACGGTCACCGTCGTGTGGAGGTCCTGGCCCTTGCGCTCGAACATCGGGTGCGGCGCGACTCGCAGCCTCAGATAGAGATCTCCCGCTTTGCCGCCTCCGGCCCCGGGTTCGCCTTCACCGGGCACGCGGACGCGCGAGCCGTCGCCGACACCCGCCGGAATCCGCACGTCCACCGTTCGCGACGGGCCAGCATGGCTGAGCGCCAGACGCTTCGTCGTGCCGTGATACGCCTCGTCGAGCGTCAGATCGAGTTCGTGCTCGAGGTCGCGGCCACCGCGGGCGCGGCTGCGGGTGCCGCGGCTCGGCCGGGAACCCGCCTCCGGTGGCCCGCCACCGAAGAACGTCGTGAAGAAGTCCGAGAACGGGTTCGTGTCGCCGAAGATCTGCTCCATCTCTTCCTGCGTCATCGTCCGGAACCCGCCACCCTGACCGCCACCCGGGTTCACGTTCCAGCCGCCGGAAAATGGGTTGGCGCCGCCCGCGGCGCCGCCCTGCTCGTACTGGCGCCAGTTCGCGCCCAGCTCGTCGTACTTGGTGCGCTTGGCCGGATCGCCGAGCACTTCGTAGGCCTCGTTGATGTCCTTGAAGCGTGCCTCGGCAGTCTTGTCGCCCGGGTTCACGTCCGGATGGAACTTGCGCGCCAGCTTGCGGTACGCCTGCTTGATTTCTTTCTCTGAGGCGCCCTTGGCGACACCGAGCGTCGCGTAGTAGTCCTTGAACTCCATCACAGCCCCACGGATTCGCTGAGGCGGCGCATCTCGTGCAGCAGGCGCCGCCGGCCGGCGTCAGTCGCAAGCGCGCTCTCGTCCAGCAATGGCCGGATGCGGCGCACGGTTTCCGCGACGTGCAGCAGCCGCTGCACGCCCGCGAGATTGATCCCCAGTTCGTCCACGAAGTGCTTGATCGTTCGCAACCGATCCAGTTCTTCCTGCGTGTAGAGGCGCATGCTGCCGATCGTCCGCGACGGCTGCACCAGGCCGAGCCGCTCGTACTTGCGCAGCGTCTGCGGATGCATGCCCAAGATCTCGGCCGCCATGCTGATGAACACGAGGTCCTGATCGCCCGCCATTCTCAATCCTGACTCGTCATAGCGCAGCATGTTGACATGAAACGAGTGTATATATTGATGCGAAGCGTGTCAACTAGGCTACGGGCGGCTGCGCGTCCGAAGAACGGTCTTCGCTGGTGCCGCCCGTCCACGGTAAAATTGACAGTCTTGTTGGACGTCCAGTCGGGAGATCTCGTCACCGTCGCGCTCCTCGTCGCCCTCGAGGGGCTGCTCAGCGCCGACAACGCGCTGGTGATGGCGATCATGGTGCTGGGGCTTCCCAAGGCGGACCACCGCGGGGCGCTGCGTTATGGACTGATCGGCGGGTTCGTCTTCCGGATCATTGCCACGCTGCTGGCCTCGTCGCTCATTCAGGTGGGATGGATTCGTCTCGTGGGCGGCCTCTACCTGCTCTACCTCACCTACACGCACTTCCGTGGCGGAGAGGGGACCGACGATCGCCGCCAGGTACCGGTGGCGAGGGCGTGGCTCGGCCTGTCGCCGTTCTGGGCGACGGTCGTACGCGTCGAGTTGATCAACCTGGCGTTCTCGATCGACTCCATCCTGGTCGCCGTGGCGATGTCGCCAAAGCTCTGGGTGGTGGTCACCGGCGGTATCCTCGGCATCGTCGCCATGCGCCTGGTGGTGGGGCAGTTGCTTACGTTGGTGCAGCGCTACCCGCCGCTGGTGGACGGCGCCTTCGTCATCATCGCCTGGGTCGGTTTCAAGTTGTGCTGGGAGTACCTGAACCAGGCTGGACTCGTCCACTTCGAGATCCCGCAGTGGTTCTCGCTCGGCCTGATCGGCGTGATCTTCGCCGCCGCGCTCGTCTACGCGCGGCTGCAGGGCCCGGCCGAAGTGCCTCCGATGGGGGAGGTGGCCGACCAGGCCCTCGCAGCCGAGGCTCAAGCGCTCGAGCAGTACGATTCCGCCGTCCACAAGTAGGTCCGCCTTCAGGCGGACTGGCTGCTACGTTACCGGTCGGTGATCCGGACCCCCTGCCTGACGCGGCGGAACGCCGCGTCGTAGTCGTCCGCATCCTCCTCGGGCGCGACGGCGATCAGGAAGAGCATGTTGCCGTTGCGCAGTTGGGTGGTGGACACCGACACCAGCTCCGGCCGGCCGGTCACGTT
>DATMDI010000236.1:0-2456 GCA_035557875.1 Vicinamibacterales bacterium | reverse complement strand
GAGCGGCTCGAGATCGTCAGCTACATCCACAAGGGCGTGAAGGTCACCTTCGAGAACGAGGCGGACAGGCACAAAGAGGTGTTCCAGCACGACGAGGGGCTGGCGGAGTTCCTCAAGAAGATCGTCGGCGAGCGCGGCACTCGCGCCGTGCACGAGTCGGCGTTCGTGATCGAGCGCGAAGCCAATCCACGCCTCGAGCTGGCGCTGCAGTGGACCGAGTCCACCGACGAGCACCTCCGCAGCTTCGTCAACGGCATTCCGACCGGGTCGGGTGGTACGCACGAGAACGGGTTCCGCGCCGGCCTCGGCAAGGCGGTGCGCAACTACATCGACACCCACAACCTGTCGCCGAAGGGCGTCACGCTGGCCGCCGAGGACATCCGCGAAGGGCTCACCGGGGTCCTCAGCCTGTTCATCCAGGAACCGCAATTCCAGGGTCAGACCAAGGATCGGCTCAACAACCCCGAGGTCACGTCGGTGGTGGACTCGGTCGTGCGGCCCGCGCTGGAGCACTGGCTGAATCACAACCGCTCGATGGCCGAGGCGATCGTCGGCCGCGCCATCCTCGCGGCCCGCGCCCGTGAGGCCAGCCGCGCCGCCCAGGCGGAGGTGACGCGCCGCACCGCGACCACGGGCCGTCTCAACCTGCCGGGGAAGCTGAGCGACTGCAGCAGCTCTGGCCGCGACGACAGCGAGCTGTTCGTGGTCGAGGGCGATTCGGCCGGCGGATCCGCCAAGCAGGGCCGTGACCGCATGCGGCAGGCCATCCTCCCGCTGCGCGGCAAGGTGATGAACACCGAGGGGATGACGTTCGCGCGGGTGCTCGAGAACAAGGAGCTCGCCGACCTGGTCACTGCGCTTGGCTGCGGTCTCGGCAAGAACTTCGAGCTGTCGCGCCTCCGCTACGGCAAGGTGATCATCCTGGCCGACGCCGACTCCGACGGCCACCACATCGCGACGCTGCTCCTGACCTTCCTCTATCGCCACCTGCCGCAGCTCATCTCGGCCGGCAAGATCTACCTGGCGCAGCCGCCGCTGTACCGCATCGACATCGGCAAGGACTCGCACTGGGCGCTGGACGACGCTCAACGCGATCGCATCGTCAAGCAGCACGGCAATGGGCGCGGCACTCCCGACATCACCCGGTTCAAGGGGCTGGGGGAGATGATGCCCAAGGTGCTGTGGGAAACCACGCTCAACCCGAAGACGCGGCGGCTGCTGCGGGTCGAGATCGTCGATCAGATCGTCACCGATCGGGTGATCAACGAGCTGATGGGGAAAGACGCGTCGGCGCGGTTCCGTTTCATCATGGAGCGGGCCGAAGAGGCGCAGGAACTGGACGTTTAGGGGGACCTCATGAAACGCAATGCATCGGCGGTGTGGACGGGCGCGCTGAAGGAGGGTCGGGGGATCATCTCGACCGACAGCGGCGTGCTCTCCGACACGCAGTATTCCTTCGGCACGCGGTTCGAGAACGGCAAGGGCACCAACCCCGAAGAGTTGATCGCCGCGGCGCACGCCGGCTGCTTCTCGATGGCGTTGTCGGCGCAGCTCGGCACCATGGGCCTCACACCGGACCGCATCGCCACCAGCGCCAGCGTCTCGCTCGAGAAGGTGGGCGACGGCTTTGCCATCACCGCCGTGCATCTCACCGTCAAGGCGAAGGTGCCTGGGGCGGACGCGCCGCAGTTCCAGACCGCCGCCAACAACGCCAAGGCCGGCTGTCCGGTGTCGAAGGTGCTCAACGCCACCATCACCATGGACGCCACCCTGGAGCAGCAGTGATCGTAGGGCGGGGCTTCAGCCCCGCCCTGCCGTCGATCGGTCTAAAGACCGACCGATACGAAGAGGCATGATCGACCTCCGATCCGACACCGTCACGAAACCCACCACGGCGATGCGCGCCGCGATGGCCGCGGCGCCGGTCGGCGACGACCAGTTCGGCGAAGATCCCACCGTCAATCAGCTCCAGGAGCGCGTGGCCGCGCTCCTCGGTAAAGAGGCTGCCCTGTGGGTGCCGTCGGGCACGATGGCCAACCAGGTGGCATTGCGGGTGCTCACGCGGCCCGGCGACACGGTGCTCGTGAGCCGCCACAGCCACGCCGTGTGGTCGGAGATGGGCGGCGGCGGCGCCAACGCCGGCGTCCAGTTCACCGAGATCGGCAGCGGTGGCGTGTTCACCGCGGGCGACCTGCTGGCAGCACGCGTGCCGGCGGGCCACGTCATCACGCCGGCGACGACGCTGGTCGAGATCGAAAACACCCACAACCGGGCGGGTGGCGTCGTGTTTCCGCAGGACGAGGCCGTGCGCGTGTGCGCTGCCGCGCGCGAGCACGGTATGGCGTCCTATCTCGATGGCGCGCGGCTGTGGAACGCCGCGGCCGAAAGCCGCAAGCCCGTCGCCGAGCTGGCGCAGCCCTTCGACATGCTGATGGTCGCGATGTCGAAGGGTCTCG
>DATMDI010000235.1:0-10159 GCA_035557875.1 Vicinamibacterales bacterium | reverse complement strand
GGCCGAAGCCGCCGGCGAGCAGGGGCTGATGGTGCAGGATTCCGGCTTCTTCCAGCGCGGCGACCCGGTGCCCGGGCTCGGCAACGCGCCGCAGGTGTCGGCCTCGGCCTTCACGCTGGGCGACAACACCGTGAGCGCGGCGCTCGCGGCGCAGCGCGGCGCCGTGTTCATCACCGTGTCCGGCAAGAAGGACCCGTACGTACCGAAGCTCGACGAGGTGAAGGAGAAGGTGCGTCAGGACGCCATCCGCGTCAAGGCGTCGGAGTTGAGCCGCGCCCGCGCCGCTGATGTGGCGAACGCGCTCAAGCCGGCGGCCAACTTCGCCGCCGCGGCCAAGGCGCAGGGCCTCGAGGCCAAGGACACCGACCTCATCACCCGCGGCTCGGCGCTCCCGGACGTGGGCACGAACGCCGAGGTGGACAAGGCGGCGTTCGCGCTGCCGGTCGGCGGCGTGAGCGGCCCGATCTCGACCTCCGACGGGACGGTCATCATCAAGGTCGTGCAGCGCGACGTGATCACGCCGGCGCAGGTGAAGTCGGGCAGCGAGGCGTTCCGCGCCGAGCTCCTCAACGAACGGCGCAATCAGTTCTTCGCCGCCTACATGGGCAAGGCGAAACAACGGATGAAGGTCGAGATCAACAACGAAGTGATCTCGCGCGTCACCAGCGCGATGCGACTGTAGCGCCTTCGGCGCCCTCTGAAGGCTCACGGCTCAGGGCTCATGGCCTGAACGAGCCCGGCTTCGCCGGGCTCGTTGCTTGTACGCTCGCAGATCCTGAGCTCCGACAGCCCTGAGCCTTGAGCCCTGAGCCTTCTATCTCACGAACGCGAACGGCATCAGCGCCAGCGGCTCGCCGCGGCGGAAGAGGCGCCCCGGTGCGGTGGCCGACGCGAGCGCGCGGCCGGGGCCGCGGGCACCAGCGAGCGCGCGCAGCAGGCTGACCCCGCTGCTCGATCCACCCAACTGATCCGACAGGGCTTCGTAGAACGTGCGGGGGCGCGGGTAGATCACCGTTTCGACCGCCTCGTCGGGCCGCACACCCACCCGCTCTTTGACGGCCGCGAGCGCCACCTCGAGTCCGCCCAGCCGATCCACCAGGCCGCGCTCCTTGGCCTGCGCCCCGGTCCAGACTCGTCCCTGTGCCAACTGGTGGATCTCGTCGCGGCTCTTTTTGCGCGCCGCCGCGGTCTTGTCCAGGAACCCGTTGTAGAAATTCTCCATCAGGGCGCGGACCTTCTCTCGCTGCGCCGGTGTGAACGTCGACAGCGGCGAGTAGATGTCGGCGTTGGCGCCCTCGAGCACCGCCTCGGCCGTCACCCCCAGCTTGCCGAGCGTGCCGCCGTAGACAATCTTCCCGGTGTAGATGCCGATGGAGCCGGTGAGCGTGCCCGGCTGCGCCACGATCTCGTCGCCCGCGAGCGCGATGTAATAACCGCCCGACGCGGCGAGATCGGACATCGAGACCACGATCGGCCGCTCGGGCGCACGCTCCTTCGTGAGCATCAGCTCGCGCAGGATGACGTCGGACGCGACCGACGATCCGCCAGGGCTGTCGATGCGCAGCACGATGCCGCGGATCGACCGATCGTCGCGGATGCGTCGGATGTCCTCGACGATCGATTCGCTGCCGACGATATCGCCATCGGTGGCGTCGAAGCCGCTGCGCCCCGAGACGATGGTTCCCACGGCATAGAGCACCGCGATGCGCGGCCGCCGCCGCAGCCGGACGCCGCCCCCGCCGGTGTCGTAGTCCTTCACCTCGACCCAGTCCACCGCCCTGCCACCCTGGCGCAGCACGGGTTCCAGATCGTCGAGCTGGTCCTGGTACGCGACGCCGTCCACGAGCCCGGCCTGCATCGCCCCCTGGGGCAGAAACGGCCCGCGATCCACCAGCGCCCGCACGTCGGCTTCGGTCTTCTTCCGGCCGTCGGCGATGCCGGCCAGGAGCTGTTCGAACGTGTCGCGCGTGAGCGCCGTGGCCATCTCGCGGTGTTCCGGCGTCATGCCGGTTTCGGTGAGCTGGTTGGTGGCGGTCTTGTACTCGCCGATGTGGACGAAGTCGGGATAGGCGCCGACCTTGTCGAAGACGCCGCGCAGGAAAATCTCGTAGTTGGCGATACCGGTGAGGTCGAGCGAGCTGGTCGGAAGCAGGTAGACCTTGTCGGCGGCGCTGGCCAGGTAGTACTCGCGATCGCCGCCGAACTCGAGAAACGCGGTCACGGGCTTGCCCGATCGGCGGAAGTCGAGCACGGCCTCCCGCAACTCCTGCAGCCGGCCCCAGTACGGACTGTCGAGGCTGCCGGGAATCACCACCACGCTCGTGATGCGCGGATCCGCCTTGGCGCGGCGCAGCGCCGCGACCAGCGACCGCAGGCTGTCGTCGCCGCGATCGGCGAACTGCCCCACCACACTGTCGGGTGCGAGCTCGGGCAGGTCGCCGGAGGGGCGAAGCACGAGCGCCGCCCTGGACGGTACTCGTGCGCGGCCGCCCGAGCTGCCGCCAACGACAACGTAGAGGACGACGATAGCCGCTATCGAGACGACGACAGCAAGCCCGATCAGAGCGAGAACGAAGCCGACGCCGCGGCGCAATGTCACGATGGCCTCCTGGACGAAGGCAGTGTACTGAAAGGGACTGGCTCACGGCTCCCGGCTCTTGGCTCCCGATCGAAGCGAGCAGTACCGGGAGCCGGGAGCCGGAAGCCGGAAGCCAGGAGCTGACGAGTGCCCGGTATAATTCGGCGGATGCGCACCCGCTTCGCGAGCCGGCTGATCATCTCGATGCTCTGTTCGCTGGCGCTCGCCGGGTGCAACTCATCCACGCCAGCCTCGGGAGAGGGAAGGTCGAACGTGACACAGCTGCAGATGACGGACGGAAAAGTGGGAACCGGTAACGAGGCCGTGGCCGGCCGGCGGGTCACCGTTCACTACACGGGGTGGCTGTACGACGAAGCGAAGTCCGACCACAAGGGGCGCAAGTTCGACAGCTCGCGCGACCGCAACGACCCGTTCGAGTTCCGGCTCGGCGGCGGGGAGGTGATTCGCGGCTGGGACGATGGCGTGGCCGGGATGAAGGTGGGCGGCCAGCGAACGCTGACCATTCCTCCCGACATGGGTTACGGCGCGCGCGGCGCCGGCGGCGCGATTCCGCCGAACGCGACGCTCGTATTCGACGTCGAGCTCCTGGACGTGCGCTGAGGCGCTTCCTGCGGAGTCGCCCCAGCGCGGCTCAAGGCTCAGGGCTCGAGGCTCACGGGCTTGCCAAAGGCGTCCACTTCATCCGGTCGCGGTGACACGGTCGACGTCGAGATCGAGTCGCTCGACGTCGCGGGCGACGGCGTCGGGCGGATCGGCCGGCGCATGGTCGCGGTGCCCTTCACGATTCCGGGTGAACGCGTCCGTGTCCGGCTGGCGCCGCGGGCGCGCGCCGACGGCGTGCTGCCCGCGGATCTCGTCGAGGTCGTCCAGGCCTCGCCTCATCGCGTCACACCAGGCTGCCGGCACTTCGGTCCCCAACCCGCGGGCGGCGACGCGTGCGGCGGTTGTGCGTGGCAGCACATCGGCTATCCGGAGCAGCTTCGCTTGAAGGCCGCGCTCGTCAGCCGCCTGGTGCTGGCCGCGGTGCCACGAGCTCCGGAAGCGCGACCGATGCTGGCGGCGACGGCGACCGGCGCGCCGTGGGGCTACCGGCACAAGGTCCATTTCGTGTTCGGCGCCGCAGGTGGCCGCCGGCCGCGTCTGATCATGGGGCACTACGCCCGCGGCTCGCGCCGCGTCGTCGCCGTCGAGGAGTGCCCGGTGCACGCCGGCGCCGGCAACGAGCGGGCGTTCGCGTTCCGCGACGCCTGCGCGAGTGCCGGGGTGCAAGCCGCCGGAGCGTCTCGCACGCGCGACGCGGGCGGTGTACTCAAGAGCCTTGCGGTGCGCGTGGCGCGGCATACCGCCGAGCGCCTGATGACCGTGGTCGTAACCCGTGACGCCGACCGCGCTCTGCGCGCGGCCACCCGCCGCGCGATCGCGCAGGCACCGGACACGTCGCTGCACGTCAACCTGCACCCGCGGGCGGACGCGTTCGTGTTCGGCCGCGAAACGCGCCGTATCAGCGGCAGCGAACGGCTGCGCGACGACGTCGCCGGGACCGCGTTCCTGATCTCGCCGACGGCGTTCTTCCAGACCAACGTCGACGCCGCGGAGCGGCTGGTCGCCCTCGTCTGCGGCCTGCTGCCGGAGCGGGTCCCGGTCCTCGATCTCTACGCCGGCGCCGGCCTCTTCGCGCTCCCGCTGGCGCACGCGGGCCACGACGTCGTGGCGGTCGAGGAAAACGCCGCCGCAGTGGCGGACGGCGAAGCCAGCCGGGCCCTCAATCGGATTCCGCCGGCGCGATGCCGCTGGCTCGCCTCGACGGTCGAAGCCGGGCTGGCGCGGGTACCTGTCTGTGAGACGGTCGTGCTCGACCCGCCCCGTGAGGGCTGTTCGCCGGCCGTGCGCCATCAGCTGTTCGCCGGCCGGCGGCCGGGACTGATCGTGTATGTGTCGTGCAATCCCGAGACGCTCGCGCGCGACCTCGGGGACGCGGCGGCACACGGTTACGCGGTGGAATCCCTGCAACCCGTGGACATGTTCCCCCACACCCCGCACGTCGAAACGGTGGCCGTTCTGCGCCGGCCCGGCCGGCATTCCTGACGAGAACTTCAGGAAACTCTTCACGCGCGGGCGCCAGGATTTTTGTAGGATCCGGGCATGAAATCCCTGCGCAAGTGGCTGATCCTCTCCCACCGCTATCTGGGCATCGGGCTCTGCCTGCTGCTCGTGATGTGGTTCGGCTCGGGGATCGTGATGATCTACGCGGGCGGCATGCCGTCGTTGACGCCGGAGGCACGACGCGCGCACCTGCCGCCGCTCGACTTCACCCGCGTCGCCCTCAGCGCCGCCCAGGCAGCGGAGCGGGCAGGCCTCGACGCGCCGGGACGCGCCGCGCTGGTGTCGGTCCTCGAGCGCCCCGCTTACCGATTCACCGACGGCACGCCCGTCACCGTCTTCGCAGACACCGGCGAACGGCTTGCGCCGGTGCCCGTCGCGGAGTCGCGGGCCGTCGCCAGTCGCTTCCTCGGCATGCCGGACAGCCTGATCCGCGACGCGGGGCAGCTCACCGCGCCCGATCAATGGACGCTCACGCTGGCCCGGCGCGGCGGCCTGCAGAAGTTCGTCGTGGACGACGATGCCGACACCGAGGTGTACGTCTCGCCGCGCACTGCCGAAGTGGTGCTGGCCACCACGCGTCGCGACCGCACGCTCGCGTGGATCGGCGTGATCCCGCACTGGATGTATTTCTCCTGGCTGCGCGTCAACCAGCCGCTGTGGTACCAGATCGTGGTCTGGACGTCGGCGATCTCGTGTGTGGTTGCGCTGCTCGGCCTCGTGCTGGGCGTCACTCAATGGAGGCGCACGCGCCCGTTCCGCCTCGCCGCCGCCGTGCCCTATACCGGGTGGATGCGGTGGCATTACCTCAGCGGCGCCGTCTTCGGCGTGTTCGCGCTCACGTGGGCCTTCAGCGGTCTGCTCTCGATGGAGCCGTTCGAATGGACCAACGCCGCGGGGCTCGAAGTGGACGATGAGACCTTCACCGGCGGGCCCGTCGATCTGTCGCAGTTCCCCGCCGCCGACGCGGCGTCCTGGGCCGCCATCGCCAACGGCCGCGCGATCAAAGAGGTCGAGTTCGCGCGCATCCAGGACGAGCCGTACTACGTGGTGCACCTCGACACGCCCGAGCGCCGGCTGCGCGCCGAGCGCCTCCACCAGCCCTACTACGTCACCGGACGCGCCGAGCGCGATCGGCTCCTCGTAGCCGCCGGCACGATGCGCGTCCGCGACCAGCCGTTCAGCGTCGACTCGCTCATGGTGCGGCTGAAGGCGGCGCTGCCGGACGAGACGGTCGTGGAGCAGACCCTGCTGACCGAGTACGACTCGTACTACTACTCGCGCGGGCGCCAGACGCCCCTGCCGGTGCTGCGGGTGAAGTTCGGCGACGCGGCGCAGACGTGGATGTATCTGGACCCCGAGATGAGCCGGGTCCTGGGATCGGTGCCGAAGCTCGCGCGGGTGGAGCGCTGGCTCTACAACGGCCTCCACAGCCTCGACTTCGCGTTCTGGTACTCGCGCCGTCCGCTGTGGGACATCGGCATGATCGTGCTGCTGCTCGGCGGCCTCTGCACCAGCGCGATCGGCGCCTTCCTCGGCGGCCGCCGGATCGTGCGTGCCTCGCGCAAGGCGGTGGCGTCGGTGTCGGCGCCCGCGCCGGCTACTGCCGACAAGTACGGGACCTAGTGGCCTGTCCTCGCTGAAGTACTACCGCCTCCGGGCGGGGCATCGCGCCTCGCGGCCTTGCTCGGCGAGGCCGCGCTGCAAACGGTCAGCTCAGGACATCAAGGCGAAGAGAATTGCCGCGGATATCCCGGCCCCGGCCGCGTGCCAGACCAGCTCGACCGGCTTCCTCACCAGCAAGCCGCCAGCACAGAGCACCACCGCCGCCGCAATCAGGAAGCGTTTGTACAACTCTTCCACGGTTTCCACCGGCTCGAGCGGCGGACTCTGCTGGCGCAACCGATCCACGATCCGGAACGCCACGACGCGATCGGGCTCGTCTCCGATCTCGAAGTACTCGCCGCCGCCAGCCACGGCAATCTGCACCAGCGAATTGCGGTCGAGCGCCGAACGGATAACAGGCGGCGGGCGTGTGCCGTCGGCCGCCCGCGGCTCGGGAATCATGCCGCCGACGCTGGTGCCGATGCCGACGACGTGCACGGGAATCTGACGCTGGCGCGCGGCCAGCAGCGACTCGGCCACTTTGCCGGTCCACGACTGGCCGTCCGAGATCACCAGGAACGCTTTGGGATTGCCGCTCTTGCCGAACAGCTCCTCGTCTTTCTCGACCAGCCGCAGGCCCCAGCGCAGCCCCTCGTCGATGTTCGTGTCCCAGGTCGGGGCGTTCTCGAGCGGAAACGGCGAATGCTCGCCGAGATGATCGATGAAGAAGAAGAGCGAGTTGGGATCTTTGGTGAGCCGCACCTGCGGCGCCGCGAGCTGTGCGAACAGGGCGAGCGCGACGCGATCGCCCTGCCAGCTCAACGACTCGGCGAACGTCCGCAGGAACTGGACCGAGCGCCGCCACCGGTCGGGCTGAACGTCGTTGACGTACATCGACGCCGAGGCATCCTGCAGGATGACGATGTCGGCGCTCCCCCGCTTGACCCGTGACGTCAGCGCCTGAGGACGCGCCAGCGCGACGATCACGAAACTGGCCGCGACCAGCGCGCAGAGCCAGAACGCCAGGTCGCCGAACAGGCTGAAGCGCTCGCGCAGCGGCACCACGCGCCCCTGACGCATGCGCCGCACGTCGCGCCGACGCCGCGCGACCCGCCACACCCACGCCGCCAGCAGCGCCGCGCTCAGGCCGAGCAGCCACAGATAGGCCGGCTCGCCGAAGCGGAGCGTGCTGACGTCGAGCGTGGGGATCGTCCACATCGGCCGATCGTCAGCCCTTGCGATCTTTCGCCGGCGCCTTGCCGGCGTCGCCGCCGAGCGGCTTCTCCTGGCTCTCGAGCGGAATGTAGATCTGGAAGCCCTTCTGGCTCGTGGCCTCGGACGGCTGACCGCCCTGACCCATGTCGCCCTTCGAGGCGTCGCCGCCCTCGGGCGGCTGCTTGCCCTTGGCCTGCTCGTCGCGCAGCCGGATCACGTACTCGTAGTTGTAGGCGGCGTCTTCACGCCACTCGCTGTTCTTCAGCACCGCGAAATAGGCCGAGGCCGACTCCTCGAGGGCCTGGCGGGTGGCGTCGCGATCCTTGGCGTTGTAGCGCCCCTGGTTCTGGCGGTAAACGGCGTTGGCGACGGTCAGCTTCAGATCGAGGCTGCCTTCTTCGATGGCCGCCACGGGATCGGCGCCTTCGGGGAGCAGTTTGTCGTACTGGCGCTGCCAGTACTGCAGCGCGCCGCGGCGCGCACGCACCTCGTCGAGCACCGCCGGGCCGAAGACCGGCACCCAGCGCGCGAGCCCGATCGAGGCTTCGGCCTCGTCGAGACTCTGCGCCGCGCGCTCGTAGTTCAGCGTCGCGAGATCCTGCTGCGCGTCGGCCACCAGCCGTTCCACGGTGGCGATGCGCAGGCTGACGACGCCGGCGACGGCAAGCAGCGCCGCGGCGATTCCCCAGGTGATCGTTCCCTTCATGATGGCCTCTCTTGAGGCGGGTAAGGCGGGTAGGGCCGCGGGCTTCGCCCGCGGTACGGCGGGTAAACGCTTTTCCCCACCTGCCCTCTCCACCTACCTGCCCGATTCATACCTACCCGCCCCACCCGCCTTACCCGCCCCACCGGCGCGAAGCGCCGGCCCTAGGGGAACGTTCTGAACACCGGCACTCCCAGCTTCAGGAGCGCGGCCAGCATCCACAGCGTCACCGCCGCCAGCGCGTACGCCGAGAAGCGCGGGCGCTGCACGCTGTACTCGCGCGTCTCGATGCGCCCGGGCGACAGCCGGTCGATGTCCAAGAGCGCCCGTGACAGTGATTCGTCGTCGTACACGGCGTAGAAGCGGCCGCCGGTGCGTTCGACGACCGGCTTCCAGATCTTGTCCTGCGGCACTTCGCCGAAGCGGTAGTTGTAGGCGGTGCGGATCATGTGCACCGGAATCTTCAGTGTCCGCGCCTCGTTCACCAGCTTGTCGAGCGGTTTGTTGGCGCGATTGAGCTCCGAGTCGCGGCCGTCGGTGAACACCACCATCAGGTTGCCCGACGCGTTGATGAAGTTGAACGCCTTGAACAGCTGCGTCGCCTGGTCGATCCCTTCGATGATCGTCGTGCCCCAGTCGCTGAAACGGCCCCACTCCCGCGGATCGCTGATCAGCCGCACGCTGAGGAGGATGTTCTCGTAGTCGGTCGTGAACGGCGTCACCACGTAGGCCTGGTTGCCGAACTGGATGAGCGCGACGACGTCGCGATACGGGCCCTTCATGCGCCGCTGGATGAACGCCTCGGCGCCGGCGACCGCGGTGAAGAACGTGGACTCGCCCTGGGTCTTGAAGGTCGTGGACTTGAAGCTCATGACCATACTGGTCGAGGCGTCCACGAGCAGCGCGATGCGCCGGCCCGGATACGACACTTCCTCGCGGGTGAACCCGGTATGGGGATCGGCGAGCGCCATCGCGAAGAGCGGAACCCCGATGACGAAGAGCAGGACGGGCGCGTAGCGGGCCGCCGACAGCGGCGACACGCGCATCACCGGCAAGAGCGCCGGCAGCGCGATGTGCGTGCGGCCGGCGCGGCGCCCCTGCACCACGCGGATCAGCAGCACCAGCAGCACGATCGCCAGCAGCGCCGCGCACACCAGGACGGCGCCACGGGCGTCGGAGAACCGCAGATCCTCCCATCGGGTGCGGCTCCACTCGTCCACGGTGCGCCGCAGCGCGTCGGGCAGCAGGCGGATGTCGGGCAACTCCTTCAGGCTCCGAACACCGAGCGCGCCACGCTGTGCACCGTGCGCATCGGCCACATCGCGCCCACCCGCAGCCGGCCGACGGCGGCGAGGGCATCGTCGAGCGCGCGGTCGAGCGACGCGCCGTCCACGGGCTCCTCGCGCCGGCGTCCGTAGGCGGCGGTGCCAAACGCCTGGAGCGCCCCGCCGAGCTGCGTGAGCGCGCCACGCAGGCGCGCGCCCAGCGACGGCCGGTCGAGTGCGCTCGCGATCGCGGTCGGGGTGGTGGAGGCCGAGAGCATGGCCCGGCCAAAGCCGAGACGCCCGGTGCGCACCACCACCTGCCCCTCACGCGAGGCGACGTCGGCGGCGACCCGTTGCTGGGCGATGGGGTGACCGAGCGCCGAGGCCCCGGCAATGCGAAGCGCGGGCAGCGCGCGCCGCGCCAGCTCCGGCGACCAGCCCGACGCCCGCGCGTCCTTCTGCACGCCGCGCAGCGCCGCGGCGCATCCGGTCAAGAGCGACGCCGCCGGCACCGGGCGCGCGGAAACAGGTGTCCGCACCCGGAAGCGCTGCGTCAGCCGCAGCACCGCCAGCACCGCGAACACGGCGGCGAAGATCAGCGCGATGGCGGCGGCGACGCGGGCCGCGGTGGCGTAGTAGCGGCGCGACTCGATGGCTTCGAAGGTGAGCGAC
>DATMDI010000234.1:0-14873 GCA_035557875.1 Vicinamibacterales bacterium | reverse complement strand
TGCGGAGACGAGCTGCACCACGTCGGCCCCGGCCAGGAGGGCCTTGATGCCGTCGTCAGGGGTGGCAACGCCGCCGGTGGCCGCCAGCGACGGCCGCACCCGTCCGCGCAGCAGCGCCAGCCAGTGCAGACGCAGCCCGAGCTCCGCGTTCGTGGAGAGCTCGGCCTGCGGCACGAGGGCGCCGGTGCGCGTGTCCACGTTCGACTGATAGAACCGGTTGAACAGCACCAGCCCGCTCGCGCCGGCGCGATCGAGCGCGGCGGCGACGTGGCCAAACGAGGTGTAGAACGGCGTCAGCTTTACCGCCACCGGGAGGGCGATCGCGTGCGTCAGGTTCTTCACCGCGCTGACGAGATTCTCTTCCAGCGCGGCCGACGAGACGCTGAGCGCGGCGGGCACATCGTAGAAGTTGAACTCCAACGCGTCGGCGCCCGCCTGCTCGATGATGCGCGCGAACTTCAGCCACGATTCGCCGCTGTGCCCGTTGAGCGAGGCGATCACCGGGATGCGCACCGCCTGCTTCACTTTCACGATGTGGGCCGCGTACCCGTCGGGGCCGTGCTTGTAGTCGGCCGGCGCGGGGTAGGCGGCCACGAGCGCCCTCATCTCCTGATCGAGCGGATCCACGTGGCCCACGCGTCCTTCGGTGGCCAGCGAGATCTGCTCCTCGAAGAGCGAGTGCAGCACGATCGCGGCGCATCCCGCGTCCTCGAGGCGCTTGATCGTGTCGAGGCTGTAGCCCAGCGGCGAGGCGCCGGCGATGAATGGATGCGCCAGCTTCATGCCGAGATACGACGTGGCGGTGTCCATGCCCCATATGGTCGCACTAGTCGTGCCATGCGCGTGGAGTCGCGGCGCCAGCGATTCCAGCCTCGGACGCGATGCCCATCGTGGGGCTGGGGACCTTTCCGCGCCCGGTGCGAACCAGTCCCCACCTGTGAGGCCGTCCTCGTGAATTTGGGCCGTAGAGCTGCGGAATCGGCGACGCGGCAGCGGAATGGATGTTGTAGCCCACAGCGGTGGAGGAACCCACCGATGAGGAGTGAACTGGTTCGGGCGTTCATCCCGCGCGCGATGCTCGTGGGCGCGGCCGTGGCCGTCACTGTCGTGGTCACCGCCGGCGCGCAGGGACGGGGCCAGGTGCTGCCGCCGCTGGTGCCCGAATCGCTCGTCGGGTCGGTGTCGTTCGATCTCTACTGCGCCAGCTGTCACGGCCGTCAGGGGCGCGGCGACGGTCCCACTGCGGCGTCGCTCCGGACGCGGCCCCCCGACCTCACGGTGCTGGCGCTGAACAACCGGGGCGCGTTCCCGCGAGACCGCGTGCTGTCGTTCGTTGAGGGCTCTTCGCGGGCCGCGGCCCACGGCAGCCCCGACATGCCGGTGTGGGGGCCGACACTGCGCGCCCTCGACGCGTCGGACGCCCGAGTCACCGTGCGCTTGCAGAACCTGGTCGCGTTCGTCGCGTCGATCCAGCAGGCGACCGCCGCAGCGCCGGCGGCCGCCGCGACCGCTCCGGCCGACGGCGCGATGCTCTTTCGCTTCTACTGCGCGCCGTGTCACGGGACCACCGGCCGCGGCGACGGCTCCATGGCCGGCCAGTTGCGTCGCCTGCCGCCCGACCTCACGACCTTCGCGACGCGCAATGGCGGCGTGTTCCCGGCCGAGCGGCTGCGTCAGGTGATCGACGGCACCGGCATCGCGTCGCACGGCGATCGTGACATGCCGGTGTGGGGCGCGGTGTTCAAGCGCCTGCCCATCGGTGGGAAGGACGCACAGGACCGCATCGACGCGGTCGTCCGGTTCCTGCAGGAGCTTCAGGAGCGTCCCGCCGAGTAGGCGCGGCGCCCATCGTGGGAGGAGCTGACATGAGCGTAATCGCTGCGGGCCACGAGTTGGCGGGGCAGTTCACTGCGAGGCGGACGATCGGGCGCAAGACCCGCATCGCGGCCGCGGCGGCCGCGCTCGTGGCCGTGGCGGTTGCGGTCGGAGTCGTGGCGGGCGGATCGCGATGGACGCGCGGTACGGCGGAGGCGACCGCGCGGCTGACAGCGGCGGCCGCGGCACCTTCGCGCGCCGTCGCATTCTCCGATCTCGGGGGGCTCCCCGCGCCGGTGCAGCGTTATCTGCGGATGGCGCTCCGTGATGGGCAGCCGCGTGTCGCCAGCGCGCACTTGCGGCAGTCCGGGCGGCTGCGCACCGGCGTCGAGAGCGACCGGTGGCTCGATTTCGAGGCCACCGAGCTCATCGTGCCCGAGGCGCGCGGCTTCGTCTGGGACGCACGCATCCGTCTCGCGCCGTTCCTGCATGCGGCGATGCGCGACACCTACGTCGGCGGCACCGGCAGCGGCGCGGTGGCGCTGCAGTCCGCGTTCGTCCTGGCGGCAGAGGGCGGCGGGCACGAGCTCGATGCCGGCAATCTCTATCGCCTGCTGGCCGAGGCCCCCTGGGCGCCGACGCTGCTCCTCCCGCGCGAGGGTCTCACCTGGGCGCGCATCAACGATCACCGCGCGCTCGCGTCCCTGACCCAGGGCGGCGAGAACGCCACGGTGGAGTTCCGCTTCAACGACGCGGGCGAGATTGCCGGTATCTTTGCCGCCGAGCGGCCGCGCCGCTATGGCACCACTTACGTGGGCACACCCTGGGAAGGGCGCTTCGACCGCTACGTCACCGTGGACGGCATGCGGGTACCGCAGGGCGGCGAGGTGGGCTGGTGGGTGGACGATCGGTGGGTCCCGGTGTGGCGGGCGACGGTGACGCAGTTCAGATTCGACCTCGCGGGCCATTGACGCGTGGTAGGCTCCTGGCTCACTGAGCCATGAGCGCACTGCTGGGAGCGATTCGGCACAATCCTTTGCTGTGGCTGCTCGTGTTCGTACCCGCGGTGTTCGCCGCGGAGGTGCTCGCACCCGAAGCACACACGCTCCTGTTCCTGCTCTCCGTCCTGGCCATCGTGCCGCTCGCGGCGCTCCTGAGCCAGGCGACCGAGTCGGTCGCGGCCAAGACCGGCGACGCCGTGGGCGGGCTGCTCAACGCCACGCTCGGCAACCTTACCGAACTGGTCATCGCCATGACGGCGCTGCGCGCCGGCCAGTTCCTGCTCGTCAAGGCCTCGGTCGCCGGCGCCATCGTCGCCAACACCCTGTTCATGCTGGGGGCCGCGTTTCTCCTGGGCGGGTTGAAGTTCCACACGCAGGAGTTCAATCGCGTCAGCGCCCGCCTGCAGGCGAGCCTGCTTTTTCTCGCCACGGTCGCCTTGCTGATACCGTCGGCCGTCCGGGAAGCCGATGGCGGAGCAGGGGCGACGTTCCTCGAGACGCTGAGCCTGGGCTTGTCGGTGCTGCTCATCGTCGCGTATGGGCTCGGCATGGTGTTCTCGCTCAAGACCCATCGGGAGCTGTTTGCCGGGTCGGAGCACACGGGCGAGGAAGGAGAGGCGCCGTGGCCGATGGGTCTGGCGCTGGCGACGCTCGCCGGCGTGACGGTGATCGTGGCGCTGGTGAGCGAGGTGTTCGTGGAGTCGGTGCAGCAGGCCGCCGAGACGTTCGGGATGAGCCCGGCGTTCGTCGGCTTCATCGTCGTGGCGCTGGTGGGCGGCGCGGCCGAAATGGCGTCCGCCTTCTCCGCCGCACGCCGCAACCGGCTGGACATGACGGTTGGCATCGCGCTCGGCAGCGCGGCGCAGATCGCGCTCTTCGTGGCTCCCGTGCTGGTCCTCCTCAGCTATGCGATCGCGCCGATGCCGATGGACCTCCGCTTCTGGCCCGGCGCCGTGGTGATGATCTTCATCGCCACGCTCACCGTCTCCCTGGTCACGAGCGGCGGCCGTTCGACCTGGTTCGTCGGGGTCCTCCTGTTGATGGTCTACGTGATCTTCGCGATGACGCTCTACTTCCTGCCGCCCGCGGCCTAGCGATCCGGCCCCCGTCTCTGCGATGTCGAACGAGTCCCGTCCCGTGCGCGTTCTCGATCCCAGCGACCGCATAGCCGAAGTGCTCTTCGGCCTGATCATGGTGCTCACCTTCACCGGCTCGCTCAGCATCGCCGAGGCCGGGCGCGAGGACATCCGCGCCATGTTGATCGGGGCCGTGGGATGCAACATCGCCTGGGGCATCATCGACGGCGTGTTCTACCTGATGGGCGTGCTCGCGGAGCGCGGGCGCGATCTGGCGACCTACCGTGCGGTGCGGCAGGCGGCCGATCCGGGCGACGCCCACAGCCTGATCGCGGCGACGCTGCCGCCGGCCATCGCCACCGGGCTGCAGCCGCACGAGCTCGAGCGTCTGCGTCAACGGCTGGTGGATCTGCCGCCGCCGTCGGGTCATGTGCGATTGACCTCCGCGGACTGGCGCGGCGCGTTCGGCGTGTTTCTCCTGGTGTTCTGCTCGACGTTTCCGGTGTCGGTGCCGTTCATGGTGATGCAGAACGCCATGATGGCGGTTCGTGTGTCCAACGCCGTCGCCATCGTCATGCTGTTCACGGTCGGCGTGGCCTACGGGCGGCTCGTCGGCCTCACTCCCTGGATCGTCGGCGTCTCGATGGTGGCACTCGGCGCGGTGCTGGTCGCCCTCACGATCGCGCTGGGCGGATGATGCTGACGCGCGCCGCCACGACGCTCCTCGTCCTCGCTCTCTGTTGCGCGTCGCCAGCGTCCGGCCAGACTGCCGCGAGCCGCACCCAGGTCGCGACGCCCGCGACGCCCGCAGAGCCCGAGAACCCCGAGAACGGTGCGGCCAGAGAATGGACGTTCTCCGCCATGCTCTCCGGCTATAACGTGCCGGGCGACCGCCTCTACCCGCAGCCGACGGTGACGGCCGACCGCCGCCGGCTGCACCTCGAAGCCCGCTACAACTACGAAGACCTCGACACCGGTTCGGCATGGGTCGGCTACAACCTCGGCGGCGGCGAGAAGGTGGCGTGGGAGTTGACGCCGATGGTGGGCGGCGTGTTCGGCAACGTGGTCGCCGTCGCACCGGGCTACCGAGGCTCGGTGGGCTGGCGGAAGCTCGAGTTCGCGAGCGAGGGCGAGTACGTGTTCGGCTCGAAGGACGACGAGGAGTGGTTCTTCTACAACTGGTCGGAGCTCACGGTTGCGCCGGCCGACTGGTGGCGAGTCGGGCTGGCGACGCAGCGCACGCGCGCCTACGCCGCCGATCGTGACACCCAGCGCGGCATCGTCGCCGGGTTCTCGTACCGCAGCCTCGACGCCGCCTTCTACCTCTTCAACCCGGACGACGACGTGTCGATCGTGGTCGCCACCGTGAGCTTCGGATTCTAGCGGACGTGGCTGCGGGTCTTCAGACCCGCCTCGTACGTGGGTGATAGCCTGTTTCGTAAGGAGTCGTGAGTCGCATGAGACTGGTGACTGTCGCAGGCTGCGCCGTGGTGCTGCTCGGGGCAGGCATCGGTGTCCGCGCGCAGAACCCGCCCCGGCTCGCCTTCGAGGTGGCGTCGGTGAAGCCGAGCGCGCCGAATCCGGGCGATTTCATGAGCTCCATCCCGCGAGTCACGAATTCGAACGGCCGGCTGACGGCCACGAACCTTCCGCTGCGGCTGCTCGTCCGCATTGCGTACGAAGTGAACGACTTCCAGATCTCGGGCGGGCCTGCCGACCTGCTGGCCGCCAAGTACGACATCACTGCCAAGGCGGAGGACGGCGCGTTGTCACGCCGAAGGACGTGATGGCGATGCTGCGGTCGCTGCTCATCGACCGCTTCCACCTCGAAACCCACACCGAGTCTCGCGAGATGCCCGTCTACGCGCTGGTGGTCGCCCGCGCCGACGGCAAGCTGGGTCTGGACCTGAAACCGTCCACCAGCGATTGTGTCGGCAAGGAAGCCGAGACGCAGAAGCGGCTCGAGGCGCTCGCACAGGGCGGCGCAGCGGCGGCGATGAGCCTGCTCACGGGACCGCCGATTCCGTGCACGATGCTGCCGGCGGCGCGGGGAGCGGGCAGCTTCGGCCTGCGTGGGAACGGTCAGCCGATCGCGTCGCTGATGCAGCTGCTGACGCAGGCCACCGGCCGCACCGTCGTCGATCGAACGGGCCTTGCCGGTCTCTACGATTTCGAGCTGCGATTCGACGCCGAGATCATGCTTCGGCTCGCCGCCCAGGCCGGCGTGAACGTCCCGGTCGCGCCCGCCAACCTGCCTCCGTCCGACAGCCCGGCGCTGATGACGGCTTTGCAGGAGCAGCTCGGGCTCAAGCTCGACTCGACTCGTGGGCCGGTGGACATACTGGTCATCGACCGCGCGGAAGCACCCGCGCCCGACTGACGAACGTGGCTGCGGGTCTTCAGGCCCGCCCTCATTTCAATCGACTCGAGGCCACGGCGTGGATGGGAAGGCGTGGGTGTTTTCGCGAGCCGCTTCTCGACCGTGCCGGAGAGCGCTGCGACGCCCACCCGTCCGCTGGCCGCGAGAATCGCGTGGCTCTCGCCCCGCTCATATCTCGCTGCTCCCCAGTGGCTTCTCGCGCTCTCACGAGGAGTCGATCGGCACGGCTCGAACGCGTCTCGCGAAAACCCCACGCCTCCCCTTTAGCCGCGCCGTGGCCTCGCCCGCGTACGTGGCTGCGGGTCTTCAGACCCGCCCCGCATCTGGGCCCGGTCTTCGGACCCGGGCGACGAGTGCCCGTCTCAGCTCACGCGCCGGCCAGTGCGGGCCGTGACGGTGCGGGCGACGTCTGCGCCGGCCTCCGCTCGCCGATCTGCTGCCGCCACATCGCGTAGTACAGCCCTTTCTGTTCGAGCAGCGCCGCGTGCGGGCCCGACTCGACGATGCGTCCGCGCTCGAGCACGAAGATCCGGTCGGCGTGCATGATCGTGGAGAGCCGGTGCGCGATGAGGATGGTGATGACGTCGCGATGCGCGGCCACGCCGCGGATCGTCGCCGTGATCTCCTCCTCGGTCAGCGAGTCGAGCGACGACGTCGCCTCGTCGAAGACCAGCAGGTGCGGCCGGCGCAGCAGCGCGCGGGCAATTGACAGCCGCTGTTTCTCGCCGCCAGACACCTTCACGCCACCCTCGCCGATCACGGTGTCGAGCCCCTTGTCGGCGCGCGCCAGCAGGCTGTCGCAGGCCGCCTGTCGCAGCACGTCGAGGCACTCGGCGTCGGTCGCGGCGGGGTTCACGAACAGGAGGTTCTCGCGGATGGTGCCCGAGAAGAGCTGCGTGTCCTGGGTGACGAAGCCGATCTGATTGCGCAGTTGGTCCAGATCCACCGTCGCCGCCCGGTGGCCGTTGTAGAGGATGGCGCCCGTCTGCGGCGGATAGAGGCCGACCAGCAGCTTGACCAGCGTGGTCTTGCCCGAGCCGGACGGTCCGACGAACGCCACGGTGTCGCCGCGCTCGACTGCGAACGAGATGTCGGTGAGCGCCGGGGTCGTGGCCGTCTGGTGCGTGAAGCTGACGTCCTCGAAGGCGAGCCGCTCGAGGTCGGGCAGCGGCACCGGGTGCGCCGGCCGCGGCTCGACCGGCATCGCCAGCACGTCGGCGAAGTTCTTCAGCGACACCTCGGTTTCGCGGTAGACGTTGATGATGTTGCCGAGCTCCTGCAGCGGTCCGAAGATGAAGAACGAGTAGATGAAGAGCGAGAAGAACTGGCCGACCGTGATCGCCTGGGTATAAATCAGGTAGAGCATCAGGAACAGGATGCTCGTGCGCAGCGCGTTCACCGTGGTGCCCTGGATGAAGCTCAGGCTGCGGATGTAGCGCACTTTCTTGAGCTCGAGCTTGAGGATCTTGTCGGTGGTAGCGTTGAGGCGGGCCACTTCCTGCTGCGCGAGGCCGAGGCTCTTCACCAGCTCGATGTTGCGCAGCGACTCGGTGGTGGAGCCGGCGAGCGCGGTCGTCTCGGCCACGATCACTTTCTGAATGACCTTGATCTTGCGGCTCAGCACCGAGCTCAGGACGCCGAGCAGCGGCACCGTCAGGAAGTAGACCGGGGCGATGACCCAGTGCACGCTGAAGGCGTAGATGACCACGAAGATGACACCGACCAGCGAGGTGAAGAGAACGTTGATCGACACCTGGATCAGGCGTTCGACGTCGGTGCGCACCTTCTGCAGACGGCCGAGCGTTTCGCCGCTGCGCTGATCCTCGAACACCGCATAGGGCAGCCGCAGCGAGTGCGCGATGCCGTCGGAGTAGATCTGCGCGCCGAGCCGCTGGGTGATGACGCTGATGCAGTAATCCTGGAAGTTCTTGGCCACGCGTGACACGAAGGCGACCCCGACGGCCGCCGCCAGCAGCAGGCTGACGCCGCGGAAGAACTCGCCGGTGGTGTACTCGGAGAACCGGGTAGCGTATTCGTCGATCACGTGGCGGAAGATCAGCGGGTCGAGCAGCGAGAAGATCTGGTTGGTCGCGGCCAGCACCAGCGCCAGCGTCACCAGGCGCCAGTGCTGATACAGATACGAGGCGAGCAGCTTCATAGAGCTCCTTGGGGCTGGGCCGGAGCATAGCAGCCGGCTCCGGGCCGGCGACACTGTCCGAAAGTCGCAGTTTCGGGGACGCCGGTGCGCCGGGCTGTTAGGCCCGTCGCGAGGGTCTGAAGACCCGGGCAAGCCGGCAGAGCGTCAGGCGCGCGATCCGCGCCAGAGCGCGAGCAATCCCACCAGCCCGGCGATGGCGCTCAGCGCCAGGACGGCGTGGCTGGCCCGCGCCTGGCCAGGGGGCTGGTGGCTGGTCGCCCAGTTCCAGCCCAGACCGGCGATGACGAACAGCACGCAGATGAACGCCGACATCGCGGCGCGAATGACGATCGAAGCCCGCACGGGGACATTCTAGGACTGGTGGGACAGGTAGAACAGGTAGGACGGGTGGGCCAGGCACGTAGGGCAGGGCTTCAGCCCCGCCGGGAGGTCGGGGTTCGTGGCTGGGGCCTAGTGCGTTTCCATGATGGAGGCCCGGGCGCCGTCAGGCTAGGCTACGCTTTGACCCCAGGTCTCCTATGGCGACGTACAGCGCACACGCGGTGGCCGGTCCGGCCGGCCAGATGACATTCCTCGAACGGTTGAACGGCCCGTGGCACGAGCGTGCCATGCAGGCCTTCATGGTGGTGGTGCTGGCGCACTGGGCCGAGCATCTGTTGCAGGCCCTGCAGATCTACGCCCTCGGCTGGCCGGTGCCCGAGGCGCGCGGCCTCGTCGGCTATTTCCTGCCGTGGGTGATCAAGTCGGAGCTGCTGCACTACGGCTACGCGGTGGTGATGCTGGTGGGCCTGTGGTCGCTGCGCCCCGGGTTCATGGGTCGCGACGATCGGCGCTGGTGGACGGTGGCGCTCGCCATCCAGTTCTTCCATCACATCGAGCACCTGCTGCTGCTCGGCCAGTACTGGACCGGCGCCAACCTGTTCGGCGCGCCCGTGCCGACGAGCCTGGTGCAGTTCTTCGTGCCGCGCGTCGAGCTGCACCTGTTCTACAACACCATCGTGTTCATCCCGATGGCCGTCGCGATGTATTACCACATGTTCCCGCCGCGGTCGGCCGCGAGGCTGAAGTGCACCTGCAGCTGGGATCATGGCGTGACCGCCTCCGCGTGACGCGGCGGCCGGCGCCCGCGCGGCGTCCGGCCGGGACGGCGGCGGCGCTCGTGCTCGCCGCCCTGCTGCCGGCCTGCGCGTCTCAGCCCGCCGCCGGTCCGCAGCTTGCCATCCACTTCACGCCGTCGCCCGCGGCCGGCGTCGAATCGGTCGCCGACATTCGTTTGATCGACGCCGATCGTCCACTGCCGCGCGCGCGGCTGCGCGTCGAGGCGTTCATGACCCACCCGGGCATGGCCCCGGTTGAAGCGGCGGTGGAGGAGCAGGGTGACGGCCGGTATCGCGCGCGCGTGCGGTTCACGATGGCGGGCGACTGGGTGCTGCGGGTCCAGGGCACGACTCCAGACGGGCGCGCCATCGATCTGCGGCACGACGTCCCCGGAGTGCCGTCCGCGCCGTGACGACGCCCGTGGCCCCCACCGACGTGCTCACCTGGCCGGTGATCGGCCCGGTGCTGCGCTGGCGCCACGCGCGGACCGCGTTGCAGCTCGTGTTGCTCGCGCTGGCTGCCGTCCTGGTCGCGCACGGACTGCTCGGCCCGCAGCTCGCGCCCGCGAATCTTTCGACGGTTCTCACCTGGGTCCACTACCGCGGCCTGCTGATCGTCGTCCTGCTTGCCGCCGGCAACCTGTTCTGCACCGGATGCCCCTTCGTCCTGGTGCGTGACGCCGCGCGACGGCTGCACGCGCCCACCGCGCGCTGGCCGCGCTGGCTGCGGCGTAAGTGGCCCGCGCTGGCGCTCTTCGTGGCCGTGCTGTTCGTCTACGAGCTCTTCGACCTGTGGGCCCTGCCGCGCGCCACCGCATGGCTCGTGCTCGGCTACTTCGGTGCGGCGCTGGCGATCGACGTGGCGTTCACCGGGGCCAGCTTCTGCAAGTACGTGTGCCCGATCGGGCAGTTCAACTTCATGGCGTCCACCCTGTCGCCGCTCGAGGTGCGGGTCCGCCGGCCCGAAACGTGCCAGGCGTGCCGGACGGTGGATTGCATCAAGGGCCGCCGCCTCCCCGAGGCGCCGCTGCGCGTGATCCGGCGCGGCTGCGAGCTGCGCCTGTTCCTGCCCGCCAAGGTCGGCAATCTCGATTGCACGCTCTGCTTCGACTGCGTGCAGGCGTGCCCGCACGACAACATCGGGCTGGTGACGCGGACGCCGGCAACGGAGCTCGCCGACCCGCGCCGCCGCTCGGGCATCGGCCGCCTGGCGCAGCGGTGGGACCTGGCCGCGCTGGTCGTGGTGTTCGTGTTCGGCGCGCTGCTGAACGCGTTCGCGATGACGGCACCGGCCCGCGCGGTCGAGGAGTGGCTGGCCCTGAGGCTCTCGCTGCAGACCGAGGCCGTGCCGCTCGCGGTGCTGTTCGCGGCTGCGCTCGTGGCGGCACCCGCGCTCCTCATCGGCGCCGCGGCCTGGGGGTCGGCCGCGGCCTCGGGGACGGCGCTTCGGCCGCAACTGAGTACGTTCGTATACGCGCTGGTGCCGGTCGGCGCCGGCATCTGGGCGGCGCACTACGGCTTTCACCTGCTGACCGGGTTCTTCACCGTGGTGCCGGTGACGCAGAGCGCGGTGCTCGATGCCGCTGGCCGCGCGTGGCTCGGCGGGCCGTACTGGACGTGGGTCGGCATGCAACGCGGCGCGGTGTTTCCGATTCAGCTCGGCCTCATCGCCTTGGGGGCGATGGGGTCGGTCGCGGTGGCGCGCCTCGTGGCCGAACGCGAAAGTCCTGCGCACCCGGCGGCCGCGGCGGTTCCGTGGGCTGCGCTCACGATCCTGCTCGCGGCGTTCGCCGTGTGGACGCTGGCGCAGCCGATGGACATGCGCGCCGTGGGTGCGTTCGGATGATCCGCCGGCGCTTCGGCGGCTGGCGCATCCGCCGCGCCGCGATGATCGCGGCCGCGGTGCTCGGGCTCTCCGCGTCCGCGTCCGCGCACAGCGGCCCGCCCTACCCGGTGGTCTCGAATCGCGTCGCCGGCTCCTACCGCCTTTCGGTGTGGACGGATCCCGACGCCACGGACGACGGCAGCGCGGGCGGCCAGTTCTGGGTGACCATCGAGGGCGCTCGTTCCGGCGCGCCGCCGCCCGACACGCAAGCGCACGTCGCGATCCGGCCGGCTGGAAACGCGGACTGGGTGGACGCGGCCGCGAAGCCCGTGGACGGCGACCGCTCACGCCAGTTCGCCGCGCTGGTCATGGACCACGAGGGCGCGTATGGCGTGCGTGTCGTGGTCACCGGCGCATGGGGCCGTGCCGAGGTGACGACCGGCGTGGAGGCCACCTACGACCTGCGGCCGGCGCCGGCCCTCCTGGCGGTTTACCTCTTGCCGTTCCTGCTGGTCGGATTCCTCTGGACCAAGCGGCTGCTGCAGCGTCGCCGTGGGCGCAGCCGTGGGGGCCGGCTTTAGGCGGCTTTGGCCGCCTGACCACGAGTGAGTTCAGACCCGGCCGAACTTCTCCAGATCCGCGCCCGCCAATCGACACAGCTGCCACTCGCGCAGCCGCTTGGCGCCCAGCGACTCGTAGAACGCGATCGCCGGAGCATTCCAGTCGAGCACCGCCCACTCCATCCGTCCGCACCCGTGCGCGTTGGCGATGCGTGCCAGATGCACGAGCAGCGCCTTGCCGAGCCCGTCGCCGCGGAACTCGGGCTTGACGAAGAGGTCTTCGAGATAGAGGCCTGGCCGGCCGAGGAATGTCGAGAAGTTGAAGAAGTAGAGGGCGAAGCCGGCGGGAACGCCGTCGATCGAGCCGATCACGCAGCGGGCCACCGGGACGCGGTCGGCGGGGAAGAGCGACGCGCGCAGTCCGTCCGGCGTCGCCGCTACCTGATCGAGCATCTTCTCGTACTCCGCGAGACCGCGGATGAACTCGAGGATCAGCGGGATGTCGTCGGGCGCGGCCGGACGGATGTCGTACGCCATTCACGAATTATGAGGCTCCCGGCTCCCGGCTAGAGGCCAACGGCTAGGGGCCAAAGGTTAGAGGCTTACGGAATGACTCGCACGTCGTCCAGGGTGCAACCGGCCGGCAGATCGCTCGGGAGCGGGGGGCGGTCGCCGATGTAGCAGCGCGGGACGATGTATAGCGCCTTGTGGGGAATCTCCACCCTCGCGACCGGTGCCGTCAGCACCGCGTCGAGCGGATCGAGCTCGCGCGTGAATGTCACCGTGTCGTTGGCCGGCACGCGCACGTCGAACGTCAGGCGCGCAAACCCTGGCGCCGCGAGCTCGATCCGGTGGGTGCCCGCCGGAAGCATGCGCTCGCCGCTGCCGCCGAAGTCGTCCACAGTGCCAGACAAGGCGCCGTCCACGTATACGTCAGCGGTGCGGGGCAGCACGCGCAGCCGCAGAAACCCGTGCGGCTCGTCGTCGGGTGCGCCGCTCGACACGACGACGGTGCCGGGTTCGGGCGCGCTGTCCGCGATCGGATATGACGGGTATGAGAAGTACGACCCGTAGAAGGGGGCCACATACGGATAGCTCGGATAGACGAAGTCGTCGTGGCGCTTGCCGCCGCGGCGCCCGTCATCGTGCCGCGGGCCATCCTTGCGATTCGACCGGCTGAGCGGCGGGTAGGTCTTGGGCGGGGCGCGGAAGGCGTCTTCGCCGGGCCGCTGGGTCGTGCCCGCACGGCCGTTGAGATCCCGCCAGGCCGGACCGATCGGACGCCACGCCGGGCCGGGGTCACTCCAATGCTCGGACGTGCCGGACGTGTTGGACTGCCGCTGCGGCTCCGGTTGACGCCGGGGCTCACCGTGCCGGACCGGGCCCGGCTGCCGCCGTGGCTCTAACTGGCGTTGAGGTTCTAACTGCCGCTGCGGTTCTGGCTGACGCTGGGTCACGGAACTCGGCGGTTCGGTCTGCCGCTGGGCGCTGGTCTGCCGCTGGGCAACGTCCGTCTGCCGCGGCTCGGCGCGGCGGTCGTCGGCCTGACGCGAGCTGACGGAACCGCTCCGAGACTCCTGGGCGGCCGCTGTGCCGGCGGCGGCGGTCAAGGCCAGAACGACAATCCCGCGTCGAACGCCGGTCATGCCGAGGCCTCCATCGCAGCGAGCGGCTGCAAGTCATTTGCCACGGATTCGCGTCAGGTTCGGCGTCGATCTTAACCCGGCCGAGGGGCAGCGGCCGGTCGAGGACACGTCCCAGCCACGCCCGTGAACCCGGTCGAGGACATCGACGGCCGTTCGGAAGCAGCGATGTTAAGCTCGGGCTGGAGGCCGCCCATGTCGTCGTCGCTTCGCGAGTGCTATCCCGAACCCTCCGAACGCGCGGTTCTGAAGACCCAGCGCGCGCTCGACGTCCACATGAAGCGTTTCGTCGCGCTCTCGCCGTTCGTGTGCCTGGGCTCGTCGAGTGAGGACGGCGCCGACGTCACGCCACGCGGCGACCAGCCCGGGTTCGTGCACGTGCTCGACGATGCGACGCTGCTGATTCCCGACTGGCCCGGCAACAACCGGCTCGACACGCTGATGAACATCGAGGCCAACCCCCAGGTCGGCCTCCTGTTCCTCATTCCCGGCTTCAACGAATCGCTGCGCGTCAACGGCACCGCCGAGGTGTCGCTCGACCCGTCGCTGATCGAGCGGTGGACCGTCAACGGCAAGCACCCGCGCTCGGTCGTGCGCGTGACCGTGCGCGAGGCGTTCCTCCATTGTGGCAAGGCGATCATCCGATCGAAGCTCTGGGACGAGAGCTCCAGGGTCGATCGGAGCGCGCTGCCGCCCTACGGCCAGATGCTCAAGGACGAGATCGACGTTCGCGACAGCGCCGAGGAGATCCAGGCGTCGGTCGAGGACGCGTACAGGACGCGCCTCTACTGACGGCGCGCCTCAATCGAGGCTGAAGTTCACCGTCACTGTCATCACCACGGGCACCGGCTGGCCGTTGAGCAGCGTCGGCGTGAAGCGCCACTGACGGACGGCCTCGAGGGCCGCGGCGTCGAGCAGCGGTTGCGACCGCAGCACCCGCAGGCTCTCGACGGCGCCATCTTCAGAAATCACCGCTTCGAGAATCACGAAGCCCTGCACCTTCGACTGCTGGGCGATGACCGGATAGCGCGGCGCCACGTCTCTGATCTTCTGCGGCGCGCGGATCACGCCGCCGACGCGCACCGGAGCCGGAGGCGGCGTCGCGACGGGTGGCGGTGGCGGAGGAGGCGGGGTAAGCGCGCCGCCCGCCGGGTCGCCCGGCGTGAAAGGTCCCACCGGGTCGAGGCCGCCGTCCACGCCGAGATCGAAATCGGGCCGGCGGCGGCTCGGGCATGTCGCCGACGACGCGAATGAACTCGGTGATGCGCGGCGGGACCGGCAGTCCGTCGGTCGCGAAGAGCGGCGCGACGATCGCACC
>DATMDI010000233.1:0-8671 GCA_035557875.1 Vicinamibacterales bacterium | reverse complement strand
CGCTCGGCACGCCGACATCGCAGCTGTCCATCGGCGAACCGTTGCCCGTGTGTGCGCCCCCCTCGGTGCGGTTGCACGGGTAACCCCACGGGACCAGGTCCTTCTTTCCTTCGAGGAACGCGTCGAGATAGGCGTTGGCGGCGGCCACCAGGGTGTCGCGCGTGTCGCGCCGGGCGGCCGGAATCGGGTCCCACTGTTCGGAGGACGACCACTTCAAGTAGGCGTCGGCGTTGAACAGCCAGTAGCCGGTCGTGGTCCACAGGATCTCCACCTCGGCGACCTTGTCGCGATTGACGCGCAGGCGGGTGCCGAGGACGTACGGCTTCTCCTTGTCCGTCACGATCACTTCGGTGAACGTCTGACACGTCGCCGGATCGAGCAGGCTGCGATGGTGATCGATCTTCAGCGGCGTCCGGATCAGCCCTTTACTGATGTCGGCGGGCGCCATGTTCTCGACGTACCCGAGCCCCGTCGCCAGCGGCAGTCCGGCCGTGTCGCCCTTGGCCTGGGCGGCGATGTAGAGATCGACGGTTCGCTGCAGCCCGTCGCGGGTGCAGGAAATCTGGGCGGCGCTCGTCGTCGGGGCGAGCAGCGCGCCTGCGAGTACGAGGCCGATCAAAGCAAAGCGTGTCATCGAAATCCTCTCCAAGGAACCAGGGACATAGTAGCTCGGCGGGGCTGAAGCCCCGTCCGACGTGCTTGCCGTGCGGACGCGTCAGATCGGATCGGTGCTCCAGGGCACGCGGCACGGCTCGTGCCGTTCGTAGCGCCGCAGGTTGTCGGTCAGCGAAACGCTCGCGGAGCCGTTGGCGCGCGGAAACGCCTCGATCGCCTCACGTTGGCGCGCGGCGGCCTCGGCCCACTGTCCGGTCTCTGCCAGCGCCATGGCGAGCGCCTCGAGCGTTCGCCACGATCGTGCCTGTCGCACGAGACGTGCGCCGAGGTCGGCGGCCAGGCGTCCGTCACGTACGTTCGGGTCCGGCGCCGCCGCCAGCAGCCGCACCAGCAGCTCCACGAACGCCAACTGGTCGGGGTGCGACCGCCGGCCCTCGTTCAACCAGGCGCGCGCTGCCCCGTATCGGCCCGCGTCGGCCAGCGTGACGGCATAACCGAGCCGCGCCTCGGCGAGACGCGGGTCTACCGTGAGCGCTGCCTGATAGGCGCCCAGCGCCCGATCGAAGGCCCGCGTTCGCCGCAGCGCGTGCGCCAGCTGCAGGTGCGCCTGCAGGTAGCTCGGGTCGGCCCGCACCGCGGCCGCGAACCGGTCGATCGCCAACGCGGGCTGACCGCTGCCGAGAAACAGCGCCCCGAGGCTGTAGTGCGCTTCGGCGAAATCCGGATCCTGCGTCAGCAGTTCCTGATACAGCGCCACGGCGGCAGGCACGTCTCCCGCGACCGCCAGGGCCGTGGCCAGCTTCTGCTTCAACGCCCGCCGGTCTGGCGCCAGCGCGAGGGCCTGTCGAAATTCTTCCACCGCGGCCGCCGCCTGTCCGCGAACCAGCGCCCGGTCGCCGCGGCCTTCGTGCACGACCGGGCTGCGCAGGATCTCGCTCAGCTCGCGCATCCTGGGGTCCGGGAGCGGCGGCTGCGCGTCGCCGCGCGCCCGCAGACGTGCCTCGGCGTCGTCGAGCCGTCCAACCTGGCGGTACGCCATGGCCAGCGGGTAGTTGACGGCCGTGGCTCGCGGCTCGGCGGCAAGGGCGGCCTCGAGCCGTGTGACGGCCAGCTTCGGCGCACCGCTCACGAGCGCCGCGCGACCCAGCCCGAAGAGGGCGGCGAAGAGACCGGGTTGGTGCGTGAGCGCGCGTTCGTACGAGGCCGCCGCGACGTCGGCCTGGCCCTGGTCGAGCGCGAGGTTCCCGACCCACACGAGCGCCGGCACATCGTCGGGCCGAAGTGAGAGCACGCGCTTGAAGTGCACGGCCGCCCCCTCGGCGTCGCCTTGCATGCGGTGCAGGTGGCCCAGGTAGTAGGGCCAGCGTGGCTCGTTCCGGTCGAGCGCCTGCGCCCGCTCCAGAAACGGCCCGGCGGCCGACACGGACTCCGCGGCCATGAGCAGCTCGCCCATCCGGCCGAATTCCACGGCGCGTGAGTCACCGGGCGCCGCCGCGGCGCCGGCCACCCGTTCGTACTGCGCGCGGATCTGCTGCTGCACGGGCGCCGCCATGGCGCTGAGATCCGGCAGCGGCGGAACCTCGGCGTTGCCGGCGCGACACGCCATCATGCCGGCGAGCGTCGCCACGGTCACCAGAGCCCGGCGCAGGCGTCGCTTCCTCATGGTGTGCGCCCTTCACCCTCCGTCAACGTCGAGTAGCGATCGATCTCGACGCGCGCCCACTCCTCGGCGCGCCCGTCGGGCCAGTTCACGCGGACCGTCACCGGGCCGCTGCTGCTCCCCAAGCCGACGATGACGCGCGGGTCGTTGGCGGACGCGTAGCTGCCGTCGGATCGTGCCCGGCGCCAGCGCGTCCGGCCAGCCGGATCGGTCACGGCCGCGCGTGCACCGACCGCATCGGAGCCGGCCGCGGTCCGCAACCGCAGGCCGACCCAGTGCCGCCGCTGGCCGATGGCGTTCAGCAGCAGCTGCGCCGAGCCGCCGTTGTTGCCGACGACGACGTCCGTGTCGCCGTCGTTGTCCACGTCGCCGAACGCCGCGCCCCGGCTCGCGTCCTGCTGCAGCAGGCCTGGCCCGCCCGCGGCCGTGACGTCCTCGAAGCGGCCGTTGCCGAGGTTGCGGAAGAGCGCCTGGGCCTGCCCGAGCGACGCCGTCGCACCGTGCGCGGCAGGGGAGTCGGGTATCTGCACGGCGCCGTTCACGGTCAGCAGGTCCAGCCACCCGTCGTTGTCCACGTCGAGCCAGCCGGCGCCGAATCCGGTGTAGGGGAGGCTGCGATGGCCGATGCCGGACACGGCGGCCGCGTTGACGAAGGTCCCGGTGCCGTCGTTCACGTAGAGGTCGTGACCCTCGCCGGTGAGGTTGGTCACGATGAGATCCTCGTCGCCGTCATCGTCGATGTCGCCCGCATCGACGCCCATCCCGGACTTCGGCTCGCCGAATGGTCCGAGTGCCGTGCCGGACAGGAGCCCGCGGTTCTCGAACGTCCCGTCGTGCCGGTTGATCCAGAGCTGGTTCTCTTCGCGATCGTTGGCGACGTAGAGATCGATCCAGCCGTCACCGTTGAAGTCGGCGGTCGACACGCCCAGTGCCGGCCCGAACTGCGTGGCGAGGCCGGCCGCGTTGGTCACATCCAGGAAGGTGCCGTCGCGGTTGTTGCGATACAGCCGGCTCTGTTGGGCGCGGTACACCTGCGGCGCGCAGTAGACCCGGCGGCCCGACGTCCCGTAGCACGGCGTATTCAGCGCCGGGTCCCAGGTCAGGTAGTGCCCCACGAACAGATCGAGCCAGCCGTCGCGATCGAAATCGACGAAGGCCGCGGACACGCTCCACCCGTCCGCCGCAAGGCCGCTTCGCGCCGAGACGTCGGTGAAGACGCCGCGGCAGTCGTTGCGGAGCAGCCGGTTGCCCGCGAGCGACGTCGTCAGCAGATCCACGCAGCCGTCGTTGTCCACATCGCCGGCGGCGATGCCCATGCCGTAGCCGGTCAGTGCCAGACCGCTCTGCGCCGTGGTGTCGGTGAACGTCAGCGTCCGCGTGCCATCCGCCGCGATGCGCAGATCGTTGCGGAACAGCCGAATCTGCGGTGCCGGCTCGTGCCCGACCTGCGGGGTGAAGTCCTGACTCTGGACAAGGACCACGTCGAGATCGCCGTCGCCGTCGCTGTCGAAAAGCGCGGCGCCAGGGGCGATGACCTCGGGGTAGTAGAACTGCCCGGTTCTCCCGTTGTGGTGCGTGAAGAGCAGCCCCGATGCCCGCGTCGCATCGACGAACCACGGACCGTCGAGCGGTTCGTGTGCGCGTGAACAAGCCCCGTTCAGCCCGGCCATTACGGCTAGACACGCGGCGAGCCGGACTCGTGGTCTGACGCCGGTCCCCATCGGTCCGCGATTCTAGTCCCACGTCACCCGTGCCCGTGTTAGAGTCCGCCCGGCTATCGCGGATCTGTCGAAGGAGGCAGCAATGACCTGTGCTGTGCGTCTTTCCCTTCTCGGTCTAGCGTGTGCTCTCGCGGCCCCTGTCACGGCGTTTGCGCAGGGCGCTTTCGCCGGGGTCGTGAAAGACACGTCGGGTGCAATCCTCCCGGGTGTTACGGTCGAAGCCAGAAGTCCGGCCCTCATCGAGGGCTCTCGATCGGTCGTCACGGACGGTGCGGGTCAATATCGCATCGTCGATCTACGGCCGGGAACCTACACCCTGTCGTTTTCCCTGCAAGGCTTCTCGACCGTGCGTCGAGAAGGGCTCGAGCTGACGGGCTCGCGGGTCGTCAACGTCGACGGACAGATGGTCGTCGGCGGCTTACAGGAAACGGTCACGGTGACCGGTGAAACGCCGGTGGTCGACATTCAGAGCAGTCAGCGCGAGCAGGTCATGAGCGACGAGCTCATCGCCGCGCTGCCCGCCGGGCGCAGCCACTACGATCTCGCTGCGCTGCTGCCGGGGTTGAACGGCGTCCAGTTCGGGCGCGCCGGCTGGCAGGACGTTGGCGGCACGAACAACTTGCAGATCGCCGCGATGTCCATACACGGCGGCAGCTTTCTCGATACCAAGGTGGCGGTCAACGGATTGAGCTCGCGCAATCTGCTGTCGTCGTCGTGGGCGAGCAACTTCATCGCCGACACGGGCACGGCGGCCGAGTGGACGATCAGCTACGCCGGGCAGGGCGCCGAAGCCAACAGCAGCGGCGTTACGTTCGACATGATTCCCAAAGAGGGCGGCAACCGCTTCAGCGGCGCCATCTTTGCGACCGGCGCGAACGAAGACTTCCAGGCCAGCAACTACACACCCGAACTGGCGGCTCAGGGCCTGCGGGCGGCTGGGGGCCTGTACCGCATGTACGACATCAACCCGTCGGGCGGCGGTCCCATCCTCACCAACAAACTGTGGTTCTACGCGTCCGGCCGCTGGCAGACGAACCAGTTCTACATCCCTGGCTCGGTCGGCAACGCCAACGCGGGCGACGCGAGCAAGTGGCTCTGGGCACCAGACGACGGCACCCGCGGCAAGTTCAACACGACGCAGAACAGCGGCAGCGTCCGGCTCACCTATCAGGCCAGCCCGGTGCACAAGTTCTGGTTCTCGCACGAGCCACAGAGCCGCCACTGGATCGACGCGCGCGCGGAAACCTCGCCCGAGGCGTTCACCGACTACCAGTTCCACATCCAGCGGTTCACCTCGGCCGGCTGGACGGCGCCGCTCACCAGCAAGCTGCTGGCGAGCGTCAAATGGGCGGATCACGGTGAAGGGTTCGGCGATCGCATCCCGGAGGACGCGCCGTATAACACGCTGATCGTCGTGCACGAGGAAGGCGGCCAGTTCGTCCAGCCGATTCACTATCGCGGCCGCGGCCACGGCGGCAACCAGGCCGTGGCTCCCGGCTACAACGAGTCGCCGCACATTCAGCAGATCCAGGCCTCGCTGTCCTACGTCACCGGATCGCACAACATGAAGTTCGGCTTCCAGAACGAGTTCGGGCAGATCGACCTCTTCTCCCAGACCGTCCCGGCGAGCGTGGACTACTACTTCGTCAACGGTGTGCCGGACCGCGTCCGTCAGTGGGCGACGCCGATTCACACCGCCAACAAGCTGTCGGCCGAGATGGGGATCTACGCGCAGGACGCGTGGACGCTCAAGCGCGCGACGGTGAATCTGGGGCTGCGGTTCGACTACTTTGCGAACTCCTTCCCCGAACAGCAACTGGGCCCGGGTCTGTTCGTGCCGGCCCGCAACATCACCTTTGCGCCGACCGATTTCTACAGCCTGAAGGATCTGACGCCCCGAGTCGGGGTGGTTTACGACCTGCTCGGCAATGGCAAGACGGCGCTGAAGGCGCACTGGGGCAAGTACGTCGGCGGGCTGTCGGCCGGCACCGGCAACCCCGTCGGCAATCTGTCCACCAGTGCGACCCGCACCTGGGCGGACGTCAACCGCAACTTCAACGTGGACTGCGACCTGCTGAACGTGGCGGCGCAGGACCTGACGGCGACGGGCGGTGACCGGTGCGGGGCCAACCCCAACGCGAACTTCGGGTTGAGTACACCGAGCACCGCGCAGGACCCCGACGTCTACACCGGCTGGGGCAACCGGCCGTGGAACCAGACGTTCTCGGTCGGCGTCCAGCATGAGGTCGCCACCCGGATATCCGTCGACGTCAGCTACTTCCGCCGCTGGGCCGGCAACTTCACCGTGACGGACAACCGCGCCGTCTCTTCGTCCGACTTCACGCGGTATTCGGTGGCGGCCCCGAGCACCTTCCCGGGCGCCACCATACCGCTGCCTGACGACGCGGCCGGCCGCACCACGAACGGGTTTTACGACGTCAATCCGAACAAGGTGGGCCAGGTCAGCAACCTCGTCACGCTGGCGCGCAAGTTCGGCGACCAGCAGGAGAAGTGGCAGGGTGTGGACGTCACCATGAACGCGCGCCTGGCGAATGGTCTGACGGTGCAGGGCGGGATGGCCACCGGCAAGCAGGTGACCGACAACTGCGAGATCCGCGCGGCGCTGCCCGAATCGACCATCGTGTTCGGGTCTCCGACGCCGGACGACTATTGCCGCGTCGAGCAGGGTCTGCAGACGCAGCTGAAGTTCCTGGGGACGTACCTGATTCCGAAAATCGACGTACAGTTCGCGGCCACGTTCCAGAACAACCCGGGCCCGAGCATCGCGGCGAACTACTTCGTGCCGGCGGCCAATATCGTCGGCCTCGGACGGCCGCTCTCGAGTGGCGCGCCGACGGTCTTCTACAACCTGCTCTATCCGAGCACGCTGTACGGGGAGCGCACCACGCAGCTCGACCTGCGCATGTCGAAGATCTTCCGCATGGGCACGTCACGCGTCTCGGTGAACTTCGATCTGGCCAATCTGCTGAACCGCAACGATATTCTGGGCGTCACGACCAACTACGGCGCGGCGTGGCAGACGCCGACGGCGATTCTCGATCCCCGCCTGTTCAAGCTGGGCGTGCAGTTCGACTTCTAATCCCTCCTGAAGAAGACGCCGGCAGCCCTGAGCGGCTGCCGGCGATACCACGAGGCCACGATGCCGGCTTGACCTCGCTCCCTCCGGCCGGTTGAACGCGTGCGGTCCCCCACGCCCTCCCGTTACACAGAACAGCGGCCTCGCGCATGAGGACGCGGTCTGCTGGAGGGCGGGATGGGAAGACATGTGTGCCTGGCCGCAGTGTGCGCGGCGCTGTTAGGAGCCGTCGCGGTCCCGGACGCGCGTGCGCAGAGCTCGACCGGTGACGCGCGCGAGGTGGCGCTCGGTGGAGTGGATTACGCCGGCCGCATTCTCGCCGATTCGTCCGGTCCGCCGTCGCCAGGGTTCGTCGTGCCGCTCGGCCTGCTCCAGCTGTTGAAGGACCGTGACGCGCTGCGCATCGGCTCCGACCGTTTCGATCCGTCGCTGGTCCTCGAGTACTCGGCTGTGCCGACCCACTGGGTCATCGGACGGCGGCCGTCGCTGCCTCGGGCGCGATTCATCGACGACATCCGCGGCGCCCACCTGAGTCCCGACCTGAACGTCTATCGCGGGTTCAAGCCGGCGGCGACGCTCGACGGCGGCGGCCGCCTGTCACCCGCCTTCGGCAAGACCTTCACGGTGCGGCGAACGCCGCGGGTGACCCATCAGGCCTTCGCCGGCGCGGGACCCTATCTGACGATTCAGACGAAGGGCCTGTTCGACGAGCGGCTCGTCGGCCTGCTCGGCGCCTCGTCGCCGGGCTATCTGCCCGACGCCGCGCTGCGGATCGGCAACCAGTCCACGGGGCAGGCGGCGGCGCAGTTCACCGGCGGCTACCGCGCGCAACTGGCCGTCGGCCCGCCGGGCGGCAACAGTCACATCGAGTTCTTCGCGGACTACAACTACCTGCGCGGCTTCCGCTACGAGGACGTCGACATCGATCTGCGCATCGCGACCGACGCCCGCGGGCTCGTGGCCTTCGACTCCCCGGACGCGTCGCTCCTGGCGATCGATCGGATTACGTCCACGTCGGGCAGCGGTCTGTCGGTGGATCTCGCGGTGACCGCGGTGTTCGATCGCTGGCGTGTGGCGGTGCGCGCCGATGGCGTGGGCAATCACCTCGATTGGCGTGAGGCGTGGCAGCGCGAGTACGAGATGGCGCAGCTCGGCGGCGGTTCGGACTCGCTGCGGACCATCGCGGCGGGCCGCGCCGGCGACGTGCGGGTCACCGTGCCGGTGGAGCTCCGTCTGCAGGGGGCCTATCGCGACCAGTCGTGGGGCGCCGTCGTGGAGCTCGAGGACGGGTTCCAGGGCGCGACCGGCAGCGCCGGACTGGAGCGCCGGTTTGCGTCGCTCGAGCTGCGCGGCGGTGCGCGGCTGGTGCACGAAGTCGTCCTGCCGAGCGCCGGGGTCAGCGTGCGCGCGGGCCCCGTCTGGATCGACATCGGGGCCGCGGTGACGATGGCCAACCTCGAGCAGCAGCGCAACATCATCGCGGCCACGTCGCTGCGCTTCGGGTTTGGCGGTGCCAAGCCCGTGGCCACCGAGGCGCAGGCCGCGAAGCCGTAGACCGGCGATGTCGGAGTCTGACGA
>DATMDI010000232.1:0-9316 GCA_035557875.1 Vicinamibacterales bacterium | reverse complement strand
GGAGCGGTGCATGATGCCTCCGTTGTAGGGGCCGGCTTCAGCCGGCCCGACCATGGGCCGCCTGAAGGCGGCCCCCACGTACCCAAGGCCCAAAGCCTACAAGTACGACAGCAGCCCAGAGATGGCGCTGTAGATGACGTCGGCCAGCTGGCGCACGAGGGGCGACACATCGCCCGTCTCCAAAGACGTCGCAACGGTGACAGGATCGGTCAACAGCAGCCAGATCGCGGCGGAGGCGACGACCGCGGCGAGGGCGCCGACGACCACACCGATCCCGACGACACGGTCCATACCGTCGCGGGTTTCAACGGGCGTGTCGGAAGGAGACACCGGGCGACCCAGTGTGCAAGCTTACATCTGGACGGGCAGGAGCTGGGGCTCTCCGAAGCTGAGCGTGTGCAACGACTCGGTAACCACCGCGGCGTCACCCACCACGAGCGCCGTCAGCCGGCCGGGATCGAGGTATTGCGCTGCCACTCGCATCACGTCGCCGCTGGTGACTGCCGTAACGGTAGGGACAAAATCAGAGAAGTAGCTGTCCGGCAGGTCGTAGAGCGCGAGCTGGGACACGGCACGCGCCACCTGCGGTGCTGTCTCGAAGCCGCTGGGATAGCCCCGCGTCAGCGCCGCCTTCGCGTGCGCGAGCTCGCCCTCCGTCACCGGACGGCTGCCGCGGATGGCTTCGATTTCAGCGGCGGCATCCGCCAGGGCCGCTGCGGTGGAGCCGGTATGCACGCTCGTCGACAGCGCAAACGGTGAGAGCCCGCGCTTCCAGTCGAAGCCGCTGCGGGCTCCGTAGGTATAGGCCTTCTCCTCGCGCAGCTTCAGATTCAGCCGGCTGGTGAACTGGCCGCCCAGCACGGCGTTCATCACCAGCAGCGACGGGTAGTCGGGCGTGCGGCGCCAGGTGGCCAGATGGCCGAGGCGCAGCTCCGACTGCGCCGCAGCCTCGCGGTGCACCAGCGCGATGCGGCGCCGGGTCGGTTCGGGTTTGAGGGCCGAGGCGGGCTCGCGCGCCGCCACGCCGGCCGCCGGCTCGCTCCAGGATCCGAACGCGCGTTCGGCCACGGCGGCCAGCTCCTCGTGCCGCAGACCGCCGGCCACCACGAGCACCGACTGCGACGGGCGGAACATGCGCCCGTGGAACATCACCGCGTCGTCGAGCGTGAGCGCGCGCAGCCCCACTTCGTTGCCGAGAGCGGTGTGGCCGTAGGGATGGACGCCGTAGAGCAGGCGCAAGAACGCGCGTTCGGCCAGTGCGGGCGCGACGTCCTTCATCTGCCGCAGCCGATCGACGCGCAGCTGACGGACGCGGATGAAGTCCGACTCGCGAAGGCTGGGCCGCGTCAGGAGACCCGCCAGGAGTTCCGCGCCGCGATCCGCGAACCGCGCCAGCGTCGTCAGCGAGAAGCTGATGGCGTCGGAGCCGGTGTCCACGTCGTAGTCGCCGCCAATCCGCGCCAGCGCATCCGATACCTCGATGGCGCTCAGGTTGCCGGTACCCTCGTCCACGAGATCCGCGACCAGAGACGCCAGCCCCTCTTGCGTAACCGGGTCGGCACCCGACCCGCCTTCGACCTGGAGGACGAAGGTGACGACCGGCACGCTCGTGTGCTCCACCGTGCGCACGCGGAGCCCGTTCGACAGGACGTGGCGCTGGATGCCGGGGAACGTGAAGGCAGGCTGCGGTCCGAGCCCCGGTAGTGCCGAGCGATCGACCGGCTGCCGGGCCATCAGGACACCGACACGGGCACTGAGCCGGGCAGCGCGTCCGCGGCGCGTCCGCGGGCCACGACGCTCAGCACCACGCGGCGGGCCGGGTTCAGATACAGACGGGCGGCGTCGCGGACGCTCTCGCGCGTCGCCAGACGGTAGCGGTCGAGGTCGCGGCTGAAGAACCCCGGGTCGCCCTGCATGACGTTGTAGGCGTTGAGCTGATCGGACTTCCCGCCGAAGCCGCCAACTGTCTGCAGGTGGTAGATGAACTGGGCCTCGGCCTGCGCCTCGGCGCGCTCCATTTCCGCGCTGGTCGGTCCGTCGGCCTCGAGCCGGCCGATCTCTTCGTCGACCGCCGCGGCCAGGTCCACGAGCGACGCGCCAGGGGCCGCGGTCACGGCCAGCGCGAAGAACCCCGCGATCTCCCGCGACTGCTGGGCGGCAGAGACGTCCAGCGCCACGCGGCGGTCGTAGACCAGAGTCTGGTACAAGCGGGCGGTCTTGCCGTTGGCGAGCATGTCGGCGGCCAGGTCCAGTTCGGCGTCGCCGGGCTCGAACATCGCCGGCGTGTGCCAGCCGAAGTAGAGACGGGGCAGCTCCACCCGATCTTCGAGCACGAGCCGGCGCTCGCCGTCGAGCGCCGCCGCCGCGCGCACCGGTTGAGGGCGGGCGCCGGCGGGGATCTCGCCGAAATAGCGATCCGCCAGATCGAAAGCCAACCCTGTGGCGATGTCGCCGGCGAGGACCAGCGAGGCGTTGGCGGGATGATAGTAGGTGCGGAAGAACTCGCGGACGTCCTCGAACTCCATCGCGCGGATGTCGTCGGCCGAACCGATCGTCATCCAGTGATAGGGATGGTCGGGCGGGAACAGCGCCGCCACGACCGCCGTCATCGCCAGCCCGTAGGGCCGGTTCTCGTAGTTCTGACGCCGCTCGTTCAGCACGACGCCCCGCTGCGTCTCGAAACGCTCCCGGGTGAGCGCCGGCAGCAGGTACGCCATCCGGTCCGACTCCATCCACAGCGCCAGATCCACCGCGTTGGTGGGGACCACTTCCCAGTAGTTGGTCCGATCGGTGTTGGTCGAGCCGTTCAACTGGCCGCCGGCCGCCTGCAGCGGCGCGAAGTACCCGGAGTCGTGGTTGGCCGAGCCTTCGAACATCAGGTGTTCGAAGAGGTGCGCGAAGCCGGTGCGGCCCGGCTGCTCGTTCTTCGACCCGACGTGGTACCAGAGGTTCACCGCCACGATCGGCACATGGTGGTCTTCGTGGACGATGACGTCGAGCCCGTTGTCGAGCGTGCGCTTCGTGTACGGCAGGTCGATGACGGGCGCGGCCTCCCCGCTCATCGGACCGGGATGAGGGGAATCTTGCCGCGGTTGGCCTCGGCCGCGCGGTGCGCCGACATCGACACCTGCGCCGCCGTCCGCTCGGCCACGTGCAGGAACGCCCGCGCCGCCGGCGAGGCCGGCTCGCTCTCGACGAGCGGCACGCCCCGATCGCTGCCTTCGCGAATCGGCTGATAGATCGGCAGCCGGCCGAGGAAGGGGACGTTCATGTCCGTCGCCAGCGCTTCCCCGCCGCCATGCCCGAAGATGTCGGCCTCGTGGTGGCAGTTCGAGCACGCGTAATAGCTCATGTTCTCGACGATGCCGATCGTCGGAATCGTGAGCTTCTGATACATCCGGATGGCGCGCCGGCTGTCGGCGAGCGACACCTGCTGCGGCGTGGTCACGACGATCGCGCCCACCACCGGCACGGTCTGGCTCAGGCTCAGCGCCACGTCGCCAGTCCCGGGCGGCATGTCCACGATCAAATAGTCGAGGTCGTTCCAGGCCACTTCCTTGAAGAACTGCTGAATCGCCCCGTGCAGCATCGGGCCGCGCCAGATGACCGGTGCGTCGTCGTCGGTCATGAAGCCGATCGAGATCACCTGGACGCCGTACTTCTCGGCCGGCACGATCTGCTTGCCGTTGGTCGTGAGCTGGGTCTTGATGCCCAACATCATCGGGACGTTCGGACCGTAGATGTCGCCGTCGAGGATGCCGACGCGGCTGCCGCACTTGGCGAGGGCGATGGCCAGGTTGACGGCGACGGTGGTCTTGCCCACGCCCCCCTTGCCGGCGCCGACCGCAATCACGTTCTTCACCCCGGGTACCGGCGTCTTGCCGGTTTCCGGCGCCGACGCGGAGCGCACCCTCGCCGTCATCTGCACGGTGGCCTTCGACACGCCCGGGAGCGCCTGCACCGCGGCGACCGCCTGGTCGCGCATCTGATCCTTCACCGGACAAGCCGGCGTGGTGAGCTCGATCGTCAGCGACACGGCGCCGTCGGCAGCCACCACGTCTTTCACGAAGCCGAGGCTGACGATGTCGCGGCGCAGGTCGGGGTCTACGACCACGCGCAGGGCGTTCAGGATGGCATCGCGGTCGGGCGTCTGGGACATTCGATCGATTCTACGTCGGCCTTGGGCCTTGGGCCTTAGGCCTTGTCGTGGGGGCCGGGTTCAGCCGGTCCCATGGACCTAGGCGTCGTGGTGAAGGGGCTCGAAGAGCCGGTGAGCGTCGTTCTTCAGTAACACCCACATGGCGTAGCACCCGAGCGCCGTCCCAAAAGGGATGACGAGCAGGTTGGCGAGCGCGAGCGCCAGCATGAGGATGCGGCCGAACGGCTTGTGGCCGCGCAGCAACGCCGCGGCCCAGATGTGGCCGGCGCCGAACACCAGGGCAAAGACACCAAACAGGGCGAACCCCACCGCGGCCAGGCCGGCCGCCAGGCTCAGAGAGGCCTCGAGGGGTGCCAGGAGTTCGGCGAGCGCTCCTGCCGACAGGAGCAGCATCGCGATGCCGATGATGACGGCCAGCGCGCCCCAGAGGCTCGCCAGGATGCCGAGCAGCGACACGTGGCGTTCCACCAGTGACTCCAGATCGCAAATAGCGAACCGGCGCCAGGCCGGTTGCCAGACATTGACCGCGGGGTCCGCGCTTCTAGCGGATCCCGCCCCCGGCTACTCGGACGTGCAGCTCGATCCGAGTGGCGGGATGGTGCCGCGGTGTGACCGTGAACCGGAACAATGCGCCGTCGGACACACCGGGCGGGACGCTGACGTGCACCGGATGGCGCACCATTTCGGTGCCGGTGCCGGCGCACCGCACGCAAACCTCCGACCACGACTCGCCGCGGCCGCCGCAGGTGCGGCAGACACAGCACACCGGGACGTCGAGCGGGAGCGTGGCGCCGCGCCGCGCCTCGTACGGCGACAGGTCGATCCACGTGCGCAGCGGCGAGGATCGCTCGCCAGCCACGAAAGCGCTGCGCATCCGGTCCACGGCGGGCGCGATCGACGGAAAGTCGATCGCGACTTCGTCGCCGAACCAGCGCGAGTCGTCGCGCAGGTCGTCGGCTGCGCGCACGACCACCGAATCGCCGCCGGAAGGACGCAATGTCATGCCTGACATGGCTCTGCGGGTACCATAGGAGCCGGTACAGGAGATGTCAATGGCCGGACGCGAGTGCCCGATGTGCGGAGAGGCCATGCGGCTGACCGCAAGGGAGGCCACCGACCGCGTGCCAGGTACGCCCCAGACCGTGCGAGCGACCACCCGCGAATGGGTCTGCCCGGAGTGTGATTATTTCGAGGACGCCGAGGACAGCGAGGCCTGAAAGGGGCGGACAGCGAGGACTGAAGGGACGGACGCGAGCGGACCTACCGGGCTCCGAGCGTCAGCAGCAGTTCCTTGCGCACGGCGTCGTCGATCTCATCGAGACTGAGCGCAGTTTCGCACTCGTCGCACAGCAGCTCCGAGACGAGCGGCCGGCCCTCTTCGGAAACGTCCACGCGCGAATCGTCGAGGCGAACAACGTGCATCTGCAGCGTCTTCACGAGGAAGTTCTGATCGTTGCCGCAGCTGGGGCACGTCAGCGCCACGCGCGTCTCCTCTTTCGTAGTCAACACGGACTCCCTTCGCTCTAACTGAGCGGTTTCCTCTTCCCCTAAGATCTCGATTGTATGGGAAGGGTTCCGCCGGAGCTAGCGGAATTTCGTCTTATTTTCACGCTCTGGGTGTCTTTCTGCTCGTCCCCCTGGGGCCGATCCCGGGATTAGCCGGCCTCGGGGAGTCGCCAGCCGCCTATGGGAATGACCCTAATTCCGTGTAGATCAGCTTTTCCGCCACGGCCGAGCCAGGAAACAGCGCCGCCGCGACCTTGCCGTAGAGCGCAAGCTGTTCGGCGTGCTCGGCGCGGGGACGCCCGGTCTTGAACTCCAGGACTGCTACCTCGGCGGGTGAAACCCGCACCAGGCAATCGATCGTGCCGCGCACCACGGCGCCACCGTGCGCCAGGGCGAATGGCACCTCGTGGAGGATGTCGGGGGCGGCGTAGAAGCGGCGAACCTCGGGGTGGCGGCACAGCGACAGGTACACCGACGCGGCGAGCAGGCCAAACCGATCACGATCCGCGAGGGAAACCATCTCGTCCGGCCGCAGCAGCCGCAGCGCGTGCGCGGCCACGGCGTCGGCCTCGTGCTCCGCCGAAGTGCCGAGCGCCTGCAGCAGACGATGGACGACGGTACCGAGCGTGCGGTCCGAGGAATGACCAGACATCTCGGTGTCGCGCACGGCCGTGGCGGGAGACGCGGCTTCTCCGGCGATGCGGCGCACCGGGTTCGCCTCGGCAATCGGCAGCAGGTCGTCGGCCTCGGCGGGCGGGACTGTCAGGCCGGACACGCCGGGTGAGACCGCCGGCTCGGTTGCCGCACCACAGAGGCGGAAGGCATGGACGCGTCCCGACGCGGCGCGCCACTCGATCGCGCCGTCCGCCGCGGCAAAGCACGCGAGGAGCGACGGCGGCAGTACCTCGGCCAGGCTGCCACGTCCCGGGGCGATGCGGCCGTCCTTCAGCACCGAGCCGAGATACAGCCGGTCGCGCGCCCGGGTGAGCGCCACGTAGAGGAGACGCTTGGTCTCCTCCCGCTCGCGCGCCTGGGCGTCCTCGTCGTACTCCGACAGGAAGTCGCCGACGGCCACCGACGCCGCGCCGGACATCCGCTCGGTCCCGATCCGGATGTAATCGCGGCGGTTGCCGGTGCCGCGGGCAAGGTTGACGACGAAGACCACCGGAAACTCGAGACCCTTGGCGGCATGCACGGTCATCAGGTTGACGGCGTTGGTGGCGTCGAGCGAGGCGTTCGACTCGTCGCCCACCGCCAGGCGATCGAGGTGCGACGCAATACGGCCAAGCGTCGCGTAGCCCCGGTTCTGGATGCGGCGCAGGAGCGTGCGGAACTTCTTGAGGTTTTCCCGCGCCTGCGCGAAGCGCGGCCCGCGAAGCTCGACGCCGTAGGCGCACTCGTGAAGCACGAGATCGATCAGCTCGGCTGGCGGCAGCCGGTCCGCGAGCGCCCGCCAGCGCGCCGACGACACGCGGGCGGCCGACAGCCGCGCCGCATCGGCGTCGTCGAGCGGCGTCTCGAGCGGCGCCGGATCGGGGGCGGCCAGCGCCGCGGCCAGCCCGGGAGCAAGGCGCCGCAGCCCCTCGTCCGAGAGCCGCACGACCCGCGAGCGAAGGAACGCCGCCGCGCGCAGGTCGGACGAGGGATCCCCCAGATACCAGAGCAGCGCCAACAGGTCCTTGATTTCATCCGAATCGAAGAACCCGAGCCCCTTGTAGACGTACGAGGGCAGCCCCACGCGGGCCAGCGCGTCCTCGAACTCGCGGTGGCTCTCGCGGGTGCGAAAGAGGATGGCCACGTCGCCCGGACGGATCGGCCGTGGTACGCCGGTCTCGCGGTCGCGCACGGTTGCGCCGCCGGCCACCAGGGCGGCGATTTCGGCAGCCGTGGCGGCGGCACACGCCTCGACCTCGTCGCCGGCCACCAGCCCGAGAGCCGGTTCGGGACGGGACCCGGCGGCGTCGAGCGGGAAGACGTCGTCCTCACCGAAGACGAACGCGTCGGTTCGCTCCGGCATCTTGTCGAGATCCGCGCAGACGTCGTTCACGAAGGCCAGCAGCGCCGGCACCGAGCGGAAGCTGCGCGAGATCGAGCGCCGGACGTCGCCGCCGGGGCGCAACTGGGCAATCGCCCGGCCCGCCTCGCCCAGCACGGCGACATCGGCGTCGCGGAAACCGTAGATCGACTGCTTGCGGTCGCCGACGATGAACACGGTCGGCTCGAGCGGCCCCTGATAGGCCAGCCCCGCGCCCTCACCCCACGCCCGCACGAGCAGCGACACCAGCTCCCACTGCGCCCGGCTCGTGTCCTGGAACTCGTCCACCAGCACGTGGTGATAGCGCGACTCGAGCCGGTAGCGGCTCTGCGAGAACTCCTCCATCTGGCCGAGGAGTCGCAGCGTGGAGAGCAGCACGTCGGGAAAGTCGAGGACGGCGTGCGCGTCGAGGGTGTCGCGATAATGACGCTCGGCAATCACGAACATCCGCCACACGCCGCGCGCGACGAGCCCGTTGAGGTCGCGGCGATAGGCGGCGGAAGCAGCGACGACGGCCGGCGCGTGTCCGATCACCAGGTCTTTGTGCCGCGCGTAGTCTGCGGCGGTGCGGAACACGGCCTTCCTGGCGCCGCGCACGAGCGCCTTGCGCGGCGTGCCGTCCTGGGTCAGGAAATAGCTCCGCGCCCGGGCGAACGCGGCGTGGACGTCGGCCGCGGCGGGCGTGCCGCCGGCCGCGACGGCGGTCCGCAGCGATTTCGCCAGCAGCCTGAACGCCGGGATGGCGGGGCCGGAGGCGAGGAAGGCTTCGAGACCGCCGCGCATTGGCACGAACACGTCGCGCAGCGCGGCCGCGCCGCGTTCCGCCACCGTGGCGACCGTCCACTCGGGTGAGCCTTGCGCGAGATAGCGCCGCAGGATCTCGGGCGCCACCAGGCGCCGGCCGAGCAGGGCGGCCAGACCCGCTTTCGCACGGCGATCGCCGAGCTGGGCGAACACGAGCGCCACGTTCTCGTCGTCGCGCGCCACCGCGCGACAGGCGCGGAGCGCGCGGTCGAGCGACTCGTCGATGAGCCGCGGCACCTCGGTCTCGTCGGCCATCGAGAAGCCCGGATCGAGGCCGGCCTCCAGCGGGAACTCGCGCAGCAGCGACAGGCAGAAGGCGTCGATCGTGCTCACGGCGATGTCGCCCGTGCGATCGCGCAGCTCGCGCCAGCGCGACGGGGCAATCTCGCCACGCTCGGCCGCGACGCGGAGCGACGACAGGATGCGGTCGCGCATTTCGGTCGCGGCCTTCCGGGTGAAGGTCACGGCCAGGATGTGCGACGGGTCCACGCCCGCCTTCAGCAGATTGAGGTAGCGGTCCACCAGCACCCGCGTCTTGCCGGTGCCGGCCGATGCCTCGAGCGCGACGTTGAAGCGCGGATCGACGGCGCGCTCGCGCGCGGCGCGGTCGCGCGCGTCGATGCGGGCGTCGAGCGAGGCGTCGCCGTCGTCGTCGTCGAAGGGCAGCCGGGGGGCGCCACTACTCGTCATCGACGTAGTCCTTGCGGCAGATGGACGAGTACGCGCAGTAGCGGCACCAGCGCGGCTCGAACGGCCGGGGCGGGAACTCGCCGCGGCCGATACCGTCGAGCACCGCCTGCAGCCGGGCACGC
>DATMDI010000231.1:0-4684 GCA_035557875.1 Vicinamibacterales bacterium | reverse complement strand
GCCTGGGCGAACGCGACCAGGGATGCGAGCGCGGCGAGGCCGACCACCGCGAAGACGTGTTGCACCTTGCGCATGAACTTTCCTCCTTGGATGTCTCCCGACCCCGCCGAGCCGCCGCCGGCCCGCACGTTTTCAAGACGCTGCTTGGTGAGCCGAGGTAAGGTAACACAGGGATACGGGGGCTCATGTCGGTGCGTTTACGGCCGCAGGCCGGCGGAATCGCCGGCACCACGCTGCTCTTGGCGCTGGCGTTCGGACAGCCCGCGGCCCAATCGCCAGCTGTGCCCGGCAGCGGCTCGGCGCTCGACCGGGTCACGCGCTACGTCGAGGACTACTACGGGCGGGCCCGCAGCCTGATGGCCGAGGAAACGGTCACGCTGCAGCACCTGCTACCCGACCTCTCGCCCGACGGCCGCCGCCGCCGGCTCGTCTACGAGCTTCGTGTGGAGTGGTCGCCCGGCAGCGACACCGAGGAAGCGCGCGCCACGGTGGTGCGGGAACTGCTGCGCGTCGGCAACCGGCCGGCGCGGCCGGGCGAGAAGCCCGAATGCCTCGATCCCCGCGCCATCTCGCCGGAACCGCTGGCGTTCCTGCTGCCGGCGCAGCGCGAGCGCTTCACCTTCAGCATGACCGGGCGGGCGCGCGTCGGCCTGCGTGATGCGCTGATGATCGACTACACGCCCACGTCCGAGCGGCCGGCGGTCGTCACCGGCGACAAGACGTGCCTGACCATGGATCTGCCGGGCCGCTCGCGCGGCCGGGTCTGGATCGATCCGGCCACCGACGCCGTTCTCCGCCTCGACGAGTTCATGGTCGGCCCTACCGACGTGCGCGTGCCCAGGCCGCTGCAGTCGCCGGGCGGCGCGATGTACGTCACCGTGGACCGTTCCGATACCACGACGGTCTACCAGCCCGTGGCCTTCGACGATCCCCCTGAAAGGCTCATGTTGCCGTCGCGTATCGACACGGTGTCGGTGATCAAGGCCACCGGCGTGCAGCGCCTGCGGATGACGCAGGAGTTTCGCAACTACCGCCGCTTCCTCACCGCGTCGCGCATTCTCCAGGACCCGTAGAGTGGGGCCGGGTCTTCAGACCGGGGCATGGCGCGCCCGGCCATCGCGAGCGGACCCTCGCGACGGCCGTGCTCACGGGGCCGGACTCAGACCGCGGCCGTACAGACTAAGGGCGGGTCGTGAGACCCGCCCTCGAACACCTACCTGCCTTACCCGCTCTACCCGCCCTACCGGCGCGAAGCGCCGGCCCGTGAGTTCTACCGGGGGTTGTCGTGGTGTGTCCCGTCGATGACGTGGTCGAGGTCGCGATCCTCGCACCGCGCCGGCTCTTCGAGCTCTGTCGCCGTGATCCACATCGTGTAGGACTTCGCGTTCCACGGCTCGACGAGCACCGCCGGGTCGTGCGCAGTGGCCGTGTACTCGACGGTGTCGCCCACGCGGCGCAGCCGCTCCACCACCTTCAGTCCGGAGGTATGGAACGCCCCGTTGTCGGTGAGCCAGGTGTCTTCGTTGAAGTTGGTGGTCTCGACCACGAGCGTGTCGCCCTCGAAGCGGCCGATCGAGTCGCCGAGGTAGCTGGCCGGCAGGTCCTTGCGGAAGGTCGTCCGTCCATCCACCGGGATGATGCGGAAAAAGCCGCCGTTCACGTCGTCGTAGAGGAACACCACTTCCCTGGCGTTCTGGACGACCTTGTGCGGCGGGCCGATGCGCGGCACTCCCGGCGCCAAGCACTTGAGCCCGCTGTCGGTTTCCACCTGGCGCGCGCTGAGGTCCTTCACCTTGGCCTGAAACTCGGGCTTGTACTTCGGGAAGAGCGCTTCCGGCGGGCTGGCCGGTGCCGGGCGGGGGGCCGCAGCCGGAGCCGGGGCTGGAGCCGGTTGCGCGGCGCCCGGTGCAGGCTTGCAGCCTCGCAGGCACAACGAGCCGTCGGGCAACTTCTGCGGCCGGACGAACTCGATGCCGCCCAGGTGATCCCAGGTGCCGTTGAAGTCTGGCTTTCCGTTGAGGCGCGGCGTCGGCTTGGCGGAGAGCTGCGCGATCAGCTCCGCGGAGCCGCGCGGCGGCGCCTGCGCCGTGAGCGCGGCGGGTGCCGCGATCACCACGACGAACGCGGCGGCCGGGAACCATCGACGAACGATGCGATGCGTCATACGCCCTTCCTCGTGAAATGCCGTCCCACGCCTGGTCAGCGCCCGGACAACTCGTACTTACGGCCGTCCGCGTAGGTAATGTTCTTGACCCATCCGAGGTGCTTGGTCCCGTCGCGCGCCGGGTTGCACTCGATGCTGAGGACTTCCCCCGGCTCGCCGGCGATCGACTCGCGCGTGAGACCGCCCCGGCGGGCCATCGCCGTGGGCACGGTGCCCAGCGCCCACGTGTTCGTCTGCCCGTCGTCGCCCTTGACGTCGAGATGCAGGTAGATGTGCGGGTTCACCCAGTCCACCTTCGAGATCACGCCCTTGAGCGTCACGGTTTTCGACAGGTCGAACTGTCCGGCGACGGAGTGATGGGCCGAGAGCAGCGGCGCCATCCCGATCATGGCGGCCACGGCCAGCAGCACGCCCAGCGATCTCTGACGCATTCCGAAACCTCCCCAGCCCGCCCGAAGGGCGGATCGTTCGTTCGCCTAGCGAAGGAATCCTAGGTCCCCGCGCCGGGGGGCGTCAAGGCGCGGATCAGACTGCGCTAACTCTTGAAGCGGCGGCAGTCGATGGCGTGCTTGCGGACCTTGTAGTTGAAGATGCGGTCGGTGGTCTGCAGCAGGCGGGCGGCGCGGCTGCGGACCCCGCGTGCCGCGCGCAGGGCGTCGAGCAGCAGGTCCTTCTCGTAGGCGTCGAGCGACTCGGACAGGCTGAAGGGTGAGGCGAGCCCGGCGGCGTCCGCGGCGTGGATCGCGGGGGACAGGTGGTGGCCGTGGACGACCTCGTCGTCGCAGAGCAGCACCGCGCGTTCGATGACGTTGGCGAGCTCGCGCACGTTGCCGGGCCACTGATAGCGCGTCAGCATGTCGAGCGCGCGGGGCGAAATCCGGCGGGCGCTCTTCCCGTGATCGCAGGTGAAGCGGGCGAGGAAGAAGTCGGCGAGCAGCTGGACGTCCGCGGCGCGGTCGCGCAGCCGCGGCACCGGGATCGAGAAACCGCTGACGCGGTGGAAGACGTCGGCGCGGAAGCGGCCGTCGCTGACCATGGCATCGAGGCTGATCTCGGACGTCACGACGATCCGGACCTGCGGGTGCAGGGGCGAGGGCGCCTGTCCGGTGGCGAACTCACGCTGCTGCAGCACTTTCGTCAGCTGGCCCTGGGCGGCGGTCGTGAGCTCGTGGATATCGTCGAGAAACAGGGTGCCGCCGTCGGCGAGCGGCGGGCGCTTCTTCGACGCCTCGCGGCCGCGCAGCAGGTCGAGGAGATCGTGTTCGAGACTCGATCCGCTCATCCGGCTGCAGCTGTACTCCACGAACGGTTTGCGCGCCCAGTGCGAGCCGTGGTGCAGCGTCCGCGCCAGAAACTCCTTGCCCGTTCCCGCTTCACCTTCGAGCAGCACGGGCGTGCCGGTGTGCGCCGCCCGGGACACGAGTTCGCACACCTGCCGCATGGCATCGCTCTTACCGATGATGCTGGTGAGATCGTGGCGGCCGTGGAGCCGCCCGCGGAGGCGGCTGTTCTCGTCCACGAGCCGGGTGCGCTCGCTGAGGCGCAGGCGCTGGGCCGCCACGGCAGGCCCGATGAACACGGCCAGCTGTTGCAGGACGGCCGCGACGAAGGCCGGCGAGTCCGGACCATGAGGCGCCAGATCCACCGTGATGGAACCGATGGTGCGCTGATCGGCGACGATCGGGACCGACACCGCGCTGCCCGGCGGACCGGCCGCCAGGCCGTGCGGCGCCTCCGCCCGCAGCGTCGCGCCGTCGTCCTCGATGTCCACGACCGCGCGCGCGGCCAGGCGTTCGCTGACGATCGCGTCCGCGATATGCGGAAGCGCGGCCGCCGCGTCCTCCACCCAGAGGGCGCGGCTGGCGTCAGCGATCAGCGCGGCGGCGCGCAGCGGGCCGCCGTCATCGGGGGCAACCGTTGTCAGTTTTCGTGAGTCGGAATTCTGGGCCACCGGCGTGCTCCCGGGTCCGTGCCACGGCCCGGTCTCTCTCGGCGCCAAAGTGAGCAAAAGAAACGCCACCACGGCCGCTGGCCCGCGGGCTGGTTCCGCGGAGTTTTCCTAGGAAAATCGCCGAGTCTCAGGATGGGTGCCGGCGGGGAGTCTGGACTTTTTTGTAGTGGCTCGGCGATTCGCCGACAGCCCTGTCGTATCGCTGCGCCGGCACGGGCAGGGGCCGATGGCGTGCGCGAGCGCCGCGCGGCCCCTTGTCGACAAATGTGTGGGCGATGCCCCGAACGCAAACGGGGTTGTAGCGACGACCGTCAGTGCTTCTAAGTGGTGGGGAAGAAAGGAACTCGCGCTCGAAGGCCAAGCGCGAAGCGCGCCGGCCGAGTGACGGAAGCCGTTCTGACGCACCAGACCGAGCGTCAGCGATGGGATGGTGCGGAAGAAAGGACTCGAACCTTCACTCCCTTGCGGGAACTAGCTCCTGAGGCTCCCCAATAACAGGGCGATTAACGGCCGACCTCGGTAAAACGGGGTCGGCTTTTTTCGTTGGCGGCCGATGGCGGCCGACTGCG
>DATMDI010000230.1:0-13781 GCA_035557875.1 Vicinamibacterales bacterium | reverse complement strand
CGCACTACATGCTCGGCTTGAACTTCCTGGTGGACGGCCAGGTGGATCTGGCGCTCGAAGAACTGACGCAAGCCACGAGCTCGGCCGGCGACACGCTCGAGATCCAGATGATCCTCGGCAACCTGCTGCGCATGAAGGGGCAGGTGGGCCGCGCGATCAACATCCACCAGGCGCTGCTGCAGCGCCCGGACCTCACCACGCTCGAGCACGCCTACGTGCTGCTCTGCCTCGGTCTCGACTTTCGCCACGGCGGCTTCGTGGACCGCGCCTTCGAGACGTTCCAGGACGTCGTGCGGCTCGACCCGCGCAACCGCTACGCGCTCGCCAACCTGCAGAAGCTGCACGAAGAACAGCACCAGTGGGCCGACGCGGCACGCGTGCGCGAGCGCATTCTCTCGCTCGACGGCGACGGCGCTGCCGACGGCCGCCGCATCCTCGGCTTCCTGCGCAACGAGGTCGGACGTGCCCAGGTCGAGACCAACCCCAAGGGAGCAGCCGACGCCTTCCGTGCGGCGATCGAGACCGACGCGCAGACGGCACCCGCCTACCTGAACCTCGGCGACGTCTTCGACCGGCAGGGTGACATCGCATCCGCCATCCGGGAGTGGGAGGCGCTGACGCTCACCCAGCCGGAGCGGGCCCATCTCGCCTTCGATCGCCTCGAGCAGGCCTACACGCGCCTCGGGACGCCGGGCCGTTTCGTCGAGCTGTGCGAGCGGCTCATCGCCGCGCAGCCGCAGGACTGGCGTTCCCGCCTCGCCCTGTCGCGGCACCTGGCGGCGTCGGCGCAGCACCAGCGCGCCTGGCAGCTGCTGCTCGACGCGCTCGGCCACCATCCCCACGGCATCGCCATCCACCAGGCGGTGTGGCGCACGCTCTCGGCGCTCTCGTTCGACGAGCAGCTGGTGCGCGCCTACACCGACCTCACGCGCGACGCGGTCTTCTATCTCGACCCGCATGTGTGCACGAGCTGCCGCTACCGCAGCACCGAGCTGTTGTGGCAGTGTCCGCAGTGTCACGAGTGGAACACGTTCGTCGAAGAGCGGCTCACCCCGGCACGGCCCGCCGCGGTGGATCCAGGCCCGGCCGAGGCGCCCTGACAAGGATTCGCAGATGAAGCGCATCGCACTCACCGGCGGCATGGGTACGGGCAAGAGCCACGTACGCGCCGTGTTCGCTGCCCTGGGCGTCCCGACGATCGACGCCGACACGCTCGCGCGCGACGTGGTCGCCCATGGCACACCCGGATTCGACGCCGTCGTCGCCCAGTTCGGCCGCGGCATCCTGACCGCCGACGGCGACCTGGATCGGCGGGCGCTGGCCGCGCTCGTGTTCGGGGCCATCGAAAAACGGCGGCAGCTGGAAGCCATCCTCCACCCCGCGATCCGGGCCGCGATCGATCAATGGTTCGCGTCGCTCGACTCGGCCGCGCAGCCGTTCGCCATCGCCGACATCCCGCTGCTCTACGAGGTCGGCCTCGACAAGGAGTACGACGAGGTGATCGTGACGTCGTGCACACCGCAGACGCAGAAGCGGCGGATCATGGCGCGCGACGACCTCGACGCCGCCGAGGTGCAGCGCCGGCTCGATGCGCAGATGCCGCTCGACGAGAAGGTGCGGCGCGCGACTTACGTGATCGATACCAACGGCAGCCTGGTGCAGACCAACGCCCAGGTGCACAAGCTGTATCAGAAACTTTCGGACGGGTAGTACGTGGGGGCCGGCTTCAGCCGGCCCAGGGCCGCCTAAAGGCGGCCCCTACGGCAGCGCGGCCTTGCGCGCGTCGGCGCGGACGGCGTCGGCGTACTCGGGCAGGAACCAGCCGGCATCCACCAGCTCCTTCAGCCGTCGGTCTACCTTCGCCACGTAGTCGTCGTGGCTCTTGTAGAGGCGCTGGAGCTGCTCGGGCTTCAGCGGCACTCTGGTGCCGGCGAGCAGGCACAGCCGATCCTGCGCCGGCGTCTTGCCCTTCCCCATGACGCCGTGTGTCGCGGCCGGCACATCCACCCACACATTCCGGATGCCGCCTTTGGCGTTGCCGGACTCGTCGAGCGCGAGGAACGAGCCGTCGTTGGCGGGGTTCTGATCGACCTCGATGGGCGGTGCGTGCGGCGGCGTCTTGTCTTTGGCGACCCAGTTCACGAGATAGTCGAGGCCCAGCGCCGTGAACGCGCCGGCCGGGAAATCGGTCACCGGCAGCGTGCACGGGTCGTTGAGGAACCCCGGGTTCTCCCGTGAGTTGTTGTGCGGCATGCCCGCCACTTCGTAGAGCCGGTAGCGGTTACCCGGGGCATCGCTGTCGGCGCGGCGGTACTTGATGCCCGCCTCGGCCCAGGTGGTCACCTCGGTCTGGGTCGGCATCTGGACGATCGGCACATCCACGATCGGCAGCGGCTCGTTGCCATTGGTGCTGGTGAGAAGGAAGCCGTCGAAGATCGGCCCGCCGTCCGGCAGCCGCCACGCCGCGTGCGCCGGGAAGTAGTTCCGCACCGTGCCGCTCGAGGCCGACGTGCCCATCAGGGTGGCGTAGCGCAGGCGATACGGCGCGAAGGGCGCGGCGCCGCTCTTCACCAGCCGCCCCACCTGGGCGAGGATCTCGTTGGTCTGGCCCGGCGCGATCGCGAGCGCCGCATAGCGCTCGGGATTGAAGGTCTTGAGGAGGTTCACGTTGGCCGGGCTGTGCACGATCTCGACGAAGACATGGCGGCGGGTCAGGATCGACACGCGCGACCACTCGAAAATGAGCGACCGTCCGCCGGCGTGCAGGGCTTCGGCCACCGCCACGCCGCTCGACTGCTGCGGATCGCGTGGACGCCGTACGATGATGCGGGTGGTGTACGGCGCGCCGCTCGCGGTGCCGCTGACGAAGTACTCCTCGGTGACGTAGGGAAAGTCCTCGACCTGCGGCGACCCTGGCACCACGCTGATCGCCGGGTCCGGATACATCTTCGCGGGACCGGCCACCGGCGCCGACAACGTCGGGACTGGTGCCACTTCGGCGGCCGCGACACCGTATGTGGCGAGGACCAGCACCAGGAACGACAGGCAACGGATCATGGCGTCCTCCGCCCGGGTCTGAAGACCCCGGGCCCACGTACGTGGGGGCCGGCTTCAGCCGGCCCTGGGCCGCCTGAAGGCGGCCCCCACAAACCGGCCCTACGATCCCTTGGCCAGTTGCGCTGCCTTGAGCGTGTTCTTCATGAGCATCGTGATGGTCAGCGGCCCCACGCCGCGAGGCACCGGCGTGAGCGCGCCCGCCACCTGGTCGACGCTGGGATGGACGTCGCCCACGAGCACGCTCCCCTTCTTCGCGAACCCGGCCAGGCGGGGATGGCCTTCGGGGAAGAGCGTTGCCGCCACCTTCGGGTCGGTGACCTCGTTGATGCCGACGTCCACCACGGTGGCGCCTGGCTTGACGAAGTCTGGGGTGACGAAGCCGGGCCGCCCCACGGCCGCCACCAGGATGTCCGCCTGCCGGCACGTGGCGGCCAGGTCAGGTGTGCGCGAATGGCACACCGTCACCGTGGCGTCGCGGTGCAGCAGCAGGAGCGCCATCGGCTTGCCGACGATGTCGCTGCGGCCGAGCACCACCGCGCGTGTGCCGGCAATCTGAATCTTCTCGCGCTCGAGCATCTCGATCACGCCGGCCGGCGTGCAGGCCACGAGCTGCGGCCGGTTCTGCACCAGCAGGCCGATGCTCTCCGCGGCAAAGCCGTCCACGTCCTTGCCCACGGCAATGGTGTCGAACACCTTCTGCGCCGCGCCCGGCCCCATCGCCTTCGGCAGCGGCGACTGCACCAGGATGCCGTCGTGCCGGTCGCTCGTGTTCAGCCGCTCGACCTCGCGCAGCACGTCGTCGAGGGTCGAGGTCGCCGCCAGCCGGGTGCAGTCGGCGTAGAAGCCGACATCTTCCGCCGCCTTCAGCTTGTTGCGCACATACACGTGCGACGCCGGATCCTCACCGACGAGCACGATGCCCAGCCCCGGGGGCCGCCCGTGCGCCTGCACGAACGCCTGCACGTCCGGCTTGATCTCCTCGCGCATCGTTGCCGACAGCGCCTGTCCGTCCAGTACCCGAGCGGTCACCGTTCCACCTTTCGCGTGCGTGGCTATCGCGTCCTGAGCTTGCTGTGCCGATACCCGTAGCCGAAGTAAATCACCATCCCGATGGCCATCCAGATGACCAGCCGGATCCAGGTGTCGAGCGGCAGCGCCGCCATCAATCCCAAGCTGACCAGCGCCGACAGGATCGGCACCACCGGAACGAACGGCGTCCGGAAGGGCCGTTCGAGGTCGGGCCGCTGCTTGCGCAGGAAGATGATGCCGACCGACACGATGACGAAGGCCATCAGCGTCCCGATGCTGACCAGTTCGCCGAGCGCGCCGATGGGGGTGAACCCGGCGGCGATCGCCACGACCACGCCGGTGATGATGCTGGTCACGTGCGGCGTGCGGTACTTGGGGTGAATCTTCTTGGCGAAGGGCGGCAGCAGGCCGTCATTGGCCATCGAGTAGAAGATGCGCGGCTGCGCCATCATCATCACGACCATCACCGAACTGAGGCCGGCGATCGCCCCGACCTCCACCAGCATCGTCATGGCGCGCAGCAGGCCGCTGCCACCGGCGGCCTCTTCGGCGGCCCGGATGGCCACCACCATCGGCGCGGGCTGGCCCAGCATCTCCTTGTACGGCACCAGGCCCACCATCACGCCCGACACCAGGACGTAGAAAATCGTGCAGAGGACGAGCGAGCCGAGGATGCCGACCGGCATGTCCTTCTGCGGGTTCTTCGCTTCCTGTGCCGCGACCGACACGGCGTCGAAACCGATGTAAGCGAAGAAGATCACGGCGGCGCCGCGGAAGATGCCACTCCATCCGTATTGACCGAATGTGCCGGTGTTCTCCGGGATGAAGGGCTGCCAGTTGTCGGCGTTCACGAACGCCGCGCCGCCGAGGATGACGATGAGCACGACCGCGACCTTGACGATGACGATCACCGTGTTGACCTGCGCCGATTCGCGGATGCCGATGACGATCAGCACCGTGACGGCCAGCGTGATGAGCACCGCCGGCAGGTTGATGATCGCCTCGGGGTTGCATCCGGCCGCCGCCACCAGGGTGCACGGGGCCGTGGACCACGCGGCGGGAATCTCCACGCCCAGAAAGTCGTCCGCGAAGCTGACCAGATGGCCGGACCACCCTACCGCCACCGTGGCCGCGCCAAGCGCGTATTCGAGGATCAGGTCCCAGCCGATGACCCACGCGAAGAACTCGCCGAGCGTGGCGTAGCCGTAGGTATACGCGGAGCCGGCGATCGGCACCGTGGACGCGAATTCCGCGTAGCACAGGCCGGCCAGCGCGCTCGCGATGCCCGCCAGGATCATCGACAGCACGATCGCCGGCCCGGCGTACTGCGCGGCCGCCTGACCGGTGAGCACGAAGATGCCCGTGCCGATGATGGCGCCGATGCCGAGCGTCACCAGGTTGATCGGTCCGAGCACCCGCTTCAGCGAGTGCTCGCCGGTGGCGGACGCTTCGGCCCTCAGTAGCTCAATCGACTTCGTTCGCAGCAGATGTGAACTCATTCAGCCTCCGGGACGCGCGACGCGAGCCGATTATAGCTGGCGACTCTCGCCGCGGGGTCGCCGTGCGCGACGAGATCGGTGATGATCGCCACGGCGGTGGCGCCGGCTTCGAGCACCGCCGGCGCGGTGTCGAGCGTGATGCCGCCGATGGCCACGATTGGACATCGAGGCGCGAGGCGGCGCGCCGTGCGCACGAGATCGAGCCCCACCGCCCGATACCCGGTGTCTTTCGTGCGCGTGCCGAAGACGGGACCGACAGCGATGTAGGTGATCGGCTCGGCCAAAGCGGCCATCACCTGCTCGGGTGTGTGAGTGGAGTATCCGAGGAGAGCGTTCTGCCCGAGCTGGGTTCGCGCCGCCGCCGGAGACACATCTTCCTGCCCGATGTGCGCTCCCGCGGCGCCCGCCAGCACCGCGAGATCCACGCGGTCGTTGACGATGACGCGGGCGCCGTAGGAGACGCCGCGGGCCACCACGGCGTCGCACAATTCGAGAAACGGGCCCGAGTCGAGCTGCTTGGCGCGAATCTGCACCAGTGTGGCGCCGCCGGCGAAGAACGCCTCGGCGAGCGCCTGCGGTGCCCAGCCGGCCGCCGCCGCGACGTCCACGTCGAGAATCGCCTGCAGCGGCGGCAGGGCCGCCGCGCCGGACGGAGCCGCGGGTGCGCTCAGGCCGTTTCGGCGAGCGACCGCGCCGCCGGCTTGGGCATGAAGCGCTCCATGAATGCGGTGCTCATGCGGCCCGCCTGGAAATCGGCGTCGTTGAGGATCTTCAGATGGAGAGGCAGCGACGTCTTGATGCCCTCGATGACGGTCATCTCGAGGGTGCGGCGCATGCGGGCGATCGCTTCGCGGCGGTCGCGCCCGTGCACGATGATCTTGGCAATCATCGAATCGTAGTACGGCGACACGGTGCACTCGGCGTGCGCGAACGTATCGACGCGGACGCCGGGACCGCCGGGCAGGTTGAAGGTGTGAATGACGCCCGGCGACGGCGTGAAGGTCTCGGGATCTTCGGCGTTGATGCGGCACTCGATCGAGTGGCCGGTGAAGGTGACGTCGCTCTGCTTGAACCCGAGCCGCAGACCGGCCGCGATCCGGATCTGCTCTTTCACGATGTCGATGCCGGTGATCATTTCGGTGACGGGGTGCTCCACCTGGAGACGCGTGTTGGTCTCCATGTAGTAGAACTTCCCCTCCGGGTCCATCAGGAACTCGAACGTGCCGGCGTTCGTGTACTGCACCGCCCGGGCCGCGTCCACGACCAGGCTGCCCATCTTGCGCCGCACTTTCTCCGACAGCACCGGCGACGGCGACTCTTCGAGAAGCTTCTGGTGCCGCCGCTGGATCGAGCACTCGCGCTCGCCGAGGTGCACCACGTTGCCGTGATGGTCGCCGATGATCTGGAACTCGATGTGGCGCGGGTTTTCGAGGTACTTCTCGATGTACACGTCGCCGTTGCCGAAGGCGGCTTCGGCCTCGCGCTGCGCGGTGCGGAGGTTGGTGCCGAGCTCGTTGGGATTGCGCACCACGCGCATGCCGCGGCCGCCGCCGCCGGCAACCGCCTTGATGATGACCGGGTAGCCGATGCTCTTGGCCACCTTGAGGGCGGACTCTTCGCCGTCGACCGGGCCGTCGCTGCCGGGCAGCATGGGCAGGCCCGCCTTCTTCATCGCCTTGCGCGCCCGCGCCTTGTCGCCGAGCAGCTTGATGACGCTCGGATCGGGCCCGATGAAGCGGATGTGGCAGGCGCCGCACACCTCGGCGAGATACGCGCTCTCGGACAGGAAGCCGTAGCCAGGGTGGATAGCGTCGGCGCCGGTGATCTCGGCGGCGCTGATGATCGCCGGGACGTTCAGATAGCTGTCAGCGCTCTTGGCCGGGCCGATGCACACGTCCTCGTCGGCGAAGCGCACGTGGAGCGAGTTCTCGTCGGCCTCCGAGTAGACGGCGACGGTCTTGATGCCGAGCTCCCGGCAGGCGTGGATGACGCGGAGGGCAATTTCGCCGCGGTTCGCGATCAGGATTTTCTTGAACATGATCGTGGCTCCGTCAGGCGGGTTTCACGGCGAACAGCCGTTCGCCGTACTGCACGGCCTGCCCGTTCTCGACGTAGACCTTCACCACTTCCCCGTCGCACTCGGCGTTGATCTCGTTCATGAGCTTCATCGCCTCGATGATGCAGAGCACCTGACCCTTGCGCACCTGCTGGCCGACCTCGGCAAAGGGCTGGGCCCCCGGTTCCGACGACCGGTAGAAGGTGCCGACGATCGGCGACTTCACGATCGCCAGGTCGACGTCTTCGCTCGCCGCAGTCAGTACCGGCTCGCCCGTTGCGGGGACGGCCGCTGCCGGGGCCTGCACGGCCGGAGCATAGGTGAGATGCGGCACCGCCGGGGCGGCGGCGACGAACTGTGAAGCGGACTGCTTGCGGAGCTTGACCTTGCTCGAGTCGCGCTCCAGCTCGAACTCAGCCAGGTCGTGCTCGCGCATCAGCTCGAGGATCTGCTTTATCTCGTCTAAATCCATGCGTTGTGACGGCGGCTCCCGCAGGCTATTCCGGACCGCAGCGCCGGAGGTCGCGGGGCACTGATGTCAGGGTCTCGCATCCAGTGGCCGTCACGAGCACATCATCCTCGATTCGGACGCCACCCCACCCAGTCAGGTAGGCGCCGGGCTCGACGGTGAGCACCATGCCCGCCTCCAGCGGCACGCTCGGGTTGTCGCCCAGCGCGCGCGCCACCCGCGGGTCTTCGTGCACGTCGAGCCCCAATCCGTGGCCGGTGCCATGCCCGAACGCCTCGCCCAGCCCCTTCGCCTCCAGCACCTGCCGGGCCGCGGCGTCCACGAGCGACGCCAGCACTCCGGGGCGGACGGCATCGATTGCCGCACGTTGCGCCGCCAGGACCGCCGCGTGCACCCGAAGTGCGTCGCCCGACGGCGGCCCCACCGACACGGTTCGAGTGAGGTCCGAGCAGTATCCGTCCAAGACGCCGCCAAAGTCCAGCACCACGAGGTCGCCTTCGTTCAATTTTCGCTCCCCGGCGCGGTGGTGCGGCAACGCCGCATTCGGCCCCGACGCCACGATCGTGTCGAACGCCGGCCGCTCGTACCCGGCCGCCCGCAGCGCCCCTTCGATCACCCCGGCCACCTCGCGTTCAGACGCGCCGGGCCGCACCGCGGCAAAGGCCGCCTCGGCCACCGGAGTCAGCCCGTGCGCCGCGCGGCGCAGCGCCGCTACCTCGTGCTCGTCCTTGATGGCCCGGCCCCGCTCCACCAACCCGTCAGTAGGCGTGAGGCGAGTCGAAAGGCCGCGTGCCTCGAGGCCCCGCACCCAGTGTCCGTGCCGCGACACGCTGACGTGCCCCGCTTCGAATCCCACCGCCGTCACGGCCAGCTCCGCCAGGCAATCGAACAGCGCCGCCTCGTAGCTCCCGGGGACAGGCCGCAACGACAGTTCCGGACACGCCGACGGCGACTGCTGCAGCATGTCCATCGCAGTCTGATAACGAAAATCGATCAGCAGGTGAACGCCCTCACGCGTGATCACCCCGAGCCCCGCCGTACCGATGTGGTTGACCAGGTAGCGGAGATTGGTTGGGTGACTGACGATCAGCGCGTCGATCCCCAGCGGATCCAGGGACCGCCGGAGGCGCATGAGCCGGGCCGCGAGAGCGGCAGAAGGGGGGGGCGGCATCGAACCGGGGGTGCGGAAGAACGATAGTCCCGAGGGCCGGAAAACGCCACTGGCGCCGCGGCGGCGCCAATGGCGAGAAAGGGGCTACGGAAACACCGTGACCCCAAGGACAGCCTGATCCATCCGCCCGAGATCGTCGGTGACGGTCAATGTCACGGTGACGGTGTACGGCGTATTTGGCGCGAGCGGGTTCGGTGGGAAGGGATGGGTCGTCGTCTTGCCCGTACCGAGGGCCGACCCGTCGCCGAAGTCCCAGGTGTATTGCACGATCGTCGCTCCGACCCCGACTGTCGTTGCCGAGGCGTCGAAGGTGGCATCCATGCTGGCCCTGGGCTGGGCCGGGAGCACGATGAAACTCGCCTCCGGTGGCGCCGGGGCGACAATGCTCAGCGTCCGCGCCTTCGTGCTGGTGAACCCGCGATCGTCGGTGACGAACAGCGTGACCGTGCGCGTGCCAGCGCTTGGGAACGCGAGCGTCACGATTCGTCCGCTCAGGACCCTGGCGTCCGACCCGAAGTTCCACAAGTAGGTGCAGCGATCCCCGCAGACCACGCCTTCGTCGCGCGTCAGCGAAGCGTCGAACGTCACCGTCTGATGGATGTTGGCCACCGGCGGCGAGATCGTGAAGTCCGCGATCGGCAGGCGATCGGGCGCGGCGGCGCCGTCGAGCGGCACCAGCTCGATGGTCACTTGGCGCGGCTTCGCGTCAACACCGGGAGCGAGCTGAGACGCGTCGTCGCCAATCGGTGTCGCGGAGACCCGCAGCATCACCTGACCGGCCGGCATGAGGTCGGGAGCGATCGGGGCGCGGACCACCGTGGTGGCCGTGCCGTTGGCACCGGTGGTCGACACCTGCGGCGACGGCTCCACCGGGATGCTGGTGATTGTCGCCCCGCTGCCGTCGATCGAGACGACGTCGGCCTGCCACCGGAGAGACACGTTCGCATCGGTGCTCCCGGCCGCGTTACGCACCGTGGCCGTAATCGTGGCCTGCGCGCTCCCGTCATACAGGATGCGGTCGGGCGAGGCGGTCAGCACCACGGATCGCCCGAGCGTTGACGGCCCGGTGAGTCCCGGAGCCGACTGCTTGCTCAAGTTGCAGCCGGCCAGTCCGGCGACAGCGATCGCCGTCGGCAGAAGACGCAGTTTCATATGACCACGCAACACGTTCGTCTCCATTGCCAAATGTCCTAGTCGGGATCGCCGAAGTTGCCGAACGTGACGCCTATCTGACCGACCGCCTGGACGTCGTTGCCGGCGTGATCCTTCCCGTAGAAGGTGACGCGGGCGATGGTGCTGATGAGCTGCAGGTTGTTCGCGAGCGCCACCAGCGGCGCTTCTGTCTTGGCCGTGACCCGCACCAGCTCGAAGCCCGCGGTTGCCGGCCCACCCGGGATCGAGGTCACCGTTACTGCCGAATCGAACGAATACGGCACGTCGACGCCCTGGTGGTTCCGGCCGTCGGCGCGGATGTACTCGACGCGGTAGCGCGTGAACGTCACCTGGTTCACCGTCGACGGCTCGGTGAGGGAGGGGTTCTTCAGATCGACGAGGAGCGTCGCCGAGCCGATGTCGTTGAAGATCGTCGGGGCCTGCACCTCGACGCCGCCGATGGTCTTTTTCACGTAGGTGATGACGTCCGAGTTGAGGTTGCCGGCCAGCTCCTCGGGAGTTGCCCCCGGCGCGGCCTGCAGCATCGACACGACAGCCGTCACCGGGCCCCGGCCCTCTCGGACGTACTCACCGCACCCCGCTGCGCCGAGCGCCACCAGGCACAACGCGGGCACCGTTCCTCGACGAATCCACTTCGACATGGCAGTCTCGCTCCTACAGCCTGGCAATCTTGGGGGTGAGGAAAATCAGCAGCTCGCGGCTCTCGTCCTCGACCGTGTTCTTCTTGAACAGCCAGCCGAGCAGCGGCAGCCGGTACAGCCCGGGCGTCCGCTCCTGGTTGGCCTGTTCGCGGCTCACGTAGATTCCGCCGATCACGGTGGTCTCGCCGTCGCTCACCAGGACCTGCGTCACCGCGCGCTGGGTATCGATCGGCGGGATGCCATTGATCGAGCGGCTGAAGTCGGGCGACTCGTTGGCCACCTGGATGCGCATGATCACCGTCCCGGCGGCGGTGATCTGCGGCGTGACCCGCAGCGTCAGCGCCGCATCGCGGAACGACACCGTCACGGTGTTGTTGGCGACGGTCTGAATCGGAATCTGGATGCCCTGCGTGATCTCGGCCTCGATGTTGTTCTGCGTCGAGACGCGCGGGGTGGACAGGATGCGGCCCTGGCCCGTGCGCTCGAGCGCCGACAACGCCACGTCGAGGTTGAACGCACCGTTGATCGATCCGAGCGCGATGCTGGCCGTAGAGGTGGCGGGCACCGCGGGCAGGGTGACGCCCGCGTTGGCGGTGCCGGTGTTCGGGAACGCCAGCGGGAGCGTGTTGCCGAGAGCCGAGAGCGCCGAACCGCCGACGCCCCACTTCACGCCGAGCTGGTTGGCGAACGACCGGTTGGTCTGGACGATGCGCGCTTCGATCTCGACCTGGGGCTGCGGCACGTCGAGCGTGGTCAGCAGGCTGACCGCGCGCTCGAGGCGCTCGGGCAGGTCGTTGATGATGATCGTGTTGGTGCGGACGTCGGTCTGAATCGTCCCGCGCTGCGACAGCGCCGTGGCGGTGATGAGCGCCTTCAGGTCTTCCGCGCGGGCATAGCTGAGCGCACGCGTCATCACCCGGAGTTCGCCGGCGAGCGCCTGCTCGTCCGACAGCTTGCGGCGCTGGCTTTCTTCGTCGGCCAGCACCGTCAGCGGTGCGATGCGGACGATCGTGCCGTCCACCGAGTAGCCAAGGCGGTTGGCGCGCAGGATGATGTCGAGCGCCTGGTCCCACGGCACATCGCGCAGCGACACGTCCACGGTGCCTTGAATCGAGGGGTCGATCACGATGTTGAGGCCGCTGATCTCGGCGAAGGTGCGCAGCACCGACCGCAGATCGGCGCCCGAGAAATCGAGGCTGACCGGGTGGCCGCTGTAGCGCTGGCCCCCCACGGGCGCGCCCGCCTGGACGGTGGCGGCCTGGGCGCTGGCGGCCTGCACGGCGGCAGCGGGATTCGGCGTCGCGGCCGGAGCCGGAGCCGGAGCGGCCGGACGCGGCGCCGCGGGCGGCGGCACCGCCGCCTGCTGCGGGGCCGGCGTGCGCGCCGGCGCGGGAACCGCAGGCGTATCGAACACAACCGTCAGTTCGCGCTTGTCGGCGGAGCTCTCGACGCGATGCGCCGTGCTCCGCGAGAGGTCCATCGACACCTCGGTGACGAGCGGCGACGTCGGACTGAGCGCCACGCGCACGCGCTGCACCGGATCCCGGCCGGCGGCGATCGGGCTGGTCACCGCGGACGACACGTTCGCGAGGCTCACCACCAGACGGCGCGGACCGTCTTTCGGCTGGACCACGCTGGCCGGCACGAGCGGGCCGGTGCCGCGGATGGTCACCGCCGTCGCGCCGGCGCGTGCCTGCACCAGCACGTCCTGGATGGTGGTGCTCGGGCCGAGCGCCGCGACCGGACTGACCGCTGGCGCATCGGTGTCGAGGCGATCGGCCTCGACGAAGATGACGTTGCGGGCGCTGCGCACCCGCGGCCGTGCCGGCTGCGACAGCGTCAGCTGGACGCGCGTCACGCGGGCGCCGTCGGCGGCCACGGCGTTCTCCACCACGACCGCCGCGAACGGGTTGCGCGGGTCGGCCTGCACCGGGTGCGAGACCGCCGCCGCGACCACGTCACGCAGCTCGATGACGAACGTCTTCGAGTCGGGCTGCGACGCGACGTAGGGCACCGGGTCGGAGGCCTCGATGGCCAGTACGCCGGTGCGCGCGTCGAGCCGCGACGTGATCTTCTTGAGCGTGGCCATCTCGACGCCCGCGCCCGCGGCACCCACCGGGGCCTTGGCGCCGAGCGCGACCAGCGCGCACACGACCACTAACAGGGAGAACCGATACCTTTCCATTACCGCGCCTCTTCCGTCTGCCGCAGCACCTTGCGGACCTCGCGATGGGTTTCCTTGCTGAGCGGATCGTTGACCTGCTGGAGGATGACCAGCGCGTCCGCGGTGATCGATCGAATCGTCCCGTCCAGGAGGCGCTCGCCCGCGCGCACCACGTAGGTGCGGGCGTCAGCTCCCTGCAGAATGCCGACGTAGCTGCCCTGGCTCGCCATCGTGCCCTTGAGCGTGACCTCGCCGGCGCCCAGCCCCTTGAGCCCCGCGGGCCGGGAGCCCGGGTTGCTCGACAGGTCGAGGCCGCTGCCCCGCCGCAGCAGGTTCACGAACGGATCGCGGCGGCCTTCCGGGTTGTAGCTGAACCCCTGCGGCGGCAGCGCGGCCGAGCCGCCGGGGGCGGCCGTGACCGCGGTGGCCTCGGGGGCCTTGGCGCCGGACGGCGCCGGCGTGGTCGCGGCAGACGCCGGCTTGCCTGCCGGCGCACCGGCCGCGGCGCGCGCCGCGGCGATG
>DATMDI010000229.1:0-24201 GCA_035557875.1 Vicinamibacterales bacterium | reverse complement strand
CGGGCCATCGCGAAGTTCGCGGGTCGCGAGCACAACCTCCCCATCCACCGCGAGATGGCCGAGGACATCCTCAACAAGCTGGTGACCGAGCACGGCTTCGACATCGCCTACTCGGAGGATGCCGAACTCGGCCATGCCTTCTCGATCCCCTTCGAGTACGTGATCGGCAAGCGCGACATCCCGGTGATCCCGTTCTTCACCAACGTCTACGTGCCGCCCCTGCCCACGCCGCGGCGCTGCGAGGCGCTGGGGAAGGCCATCGCGAAGATCGTCGCGGGCCGGCCGGCCAACGAGAAAGTGGCCATCATCGCCAGCGGCGGGATGTCCCACTTCCCCGGCACCACCAAGTATCTGCACCCCGAGTTCGACTTCGACCGCTGGCTGGTGTCGCAGATGGAGGCGGGCAACGCGGACGCGCTCCTCGACATGAGCGGCACGCAGCTCGACGAGGTGGGCAACACCGAGATGCTCAGCTGGGCAGTGCTCTACGGCGCCATCGGCGCGCAACAGGGCGAGCTCATCGACTACATCCCCACCTGGCACCACGGGCTGTGCATGATGCGCTTCCTGCCGGCCCGCACGCGCAGCACCGAGCCGATGAAGGTCGGCCAGGAGTTCGGCGGCTTTCACTTCCAGAACCAGGGCTTCCAGTTCTACAAGCACCCGCCGTCCGAGGCCTACGGGCTGAACAAACTGCTCTTCGAGTCGCGCCACAGCGATCCGCTGCGCAACCGCATCATCAACGACTTCGAGAACGTCGCCAACGAGTACGACCTGCACGGGCAGCAGCGCGAAGCCGCCAAGTCGATGATCAACGTCGGGTCGGGCGGTCTCGTGAGCGATCACGTCGGCCCGCTGGCCTCGGCCGGCGCGCACCCGCTGCAGGCGCTGATGGCGCTGCACGTGATCTTCTCGAACAACCACAAGCGCGGACAAGCCGCGATGGCAGGGAAACACTGACGTGGGGGCCGGCTTGAGCCGGCCCGGGGCCGCCTGAAGGCGGCCCCCACATCTGATGCGCACCCGCGGTTCTCTTCAACAACTCGATCGGCACCCGGCGCGCGCTGTGGGACCGGCAGCGGCGCGCGCTCGAAGACGGCGCGCGTGCCCCGGTCGCATCTGGTGACGCTCGACGCGGCGCATCTCAGCAACGTCGAGCAGGATGTGGCGTTCAACGCCTCGCTGTCGTCGTTCCTCGCCGGCCCGGCCTGAAGGCGATCCTCAGGCGGGTCTCAAGACCCGCAGCCACGTACGACCGCGCCGGGGCTGACCCCGCCTTACGGAAAGAACGCACGAAGTACGATCGGGCATGCACGAGGCCGGGCTGATTCTGACGCTGGCTGGCGGCCTGGCCGCCGCCCTGGTCTGCGGCTATGCGACGCACCGCATCGGCCTGTCGCCGATCGTCGGCTACCTGGCCGCCGGTCTCCTGGTCGGCCCCTACACGCCCGGCTTCGTCGCCGATACATCAATGGCCACCCAACTGGCCGAGATCGGCGTCATCCTGCTGATGTTCGGCGTCGGCCTGCAGTTCCACCTCGACGAACTGCTGGCGGTCCGCCGCATCGCGATTCCGGGCGCCGTCGTGCAGAGCCTGGCCGCCACGGTTCTCGGCGCCGTCGTGGTTCACGCGCTCGGCTGGGGGTGGGCCGGGGCGATCGTCTTCGGCCTCTGCCTCTCGGTGGCCAGCACCGTCGTCCTCGTCCGCGTGCTGTCCGACGCCCGCGCGCTGCACACACAGGGGGGCCACATCGCCGTCGGCTGGCTGGTGGTCGAGGATCTCTTCACCGTGATCGTGGTGGTGCTCATGCCGGTCATGGTGGGCAGCGCCGACCCGTCGACGATCGCCGTGGATCTCGGCTTCACGCTGCTCAAAGTCGCCGGCCTGGTGGCGTTTACCGCCATCGTCGGGCGGCGGATCATTCCGGTCGTCCTCGACCGCATCGCGGCGACCGGATCGCGCGAGCTCTTCACACTGACGGTGCTGGTCGTGGCGCTCGGCATCGCGGTGGGCTCGGCCGCGGTGTTCGGCGTGTCGATGGCGCTCGGCGCCTTCCTCGCCGGCATGGTCGTCGGCCGCTCCGACTACAGCCTGCGGGCCGCCACCGATGCGCTGCCGATGCGCGACGCCTTCGCCGTGCTCTTCTTCGTCTCCGTGGGCATGCTGCTCGATCCCGGCGCCCTGCTGCGGGCGCCTGGAGCCTCGCTCGCCGCCTTTCTGATCGTCGTCGTCGCCAAGCCGCTCTCGGCCATGCTGATGCTGGGGCTGGCGCGCTACCCGGTGCGCACCGGGCTCACGGTGGGGCTGGCGCTCGGCCAGATCGGCGAGTTTTCCTTCATCCTGATCACGCTGGCGCGCGATCTGAAAGTGGTCCCGCCGGAGGCGCTCGACATCACGGTCGCGGTGGCCATCGCGTCGATCACGCTCAACCCGCTCACCTTCAAGGCGATCGATCCGATCGACCGCTGGCTCGCCCGGCGGCGCGGACAGCGCGCCGGCCTCGAGCCCGAGGGCGACGTGCGCACCTCGTCGTCGCTGGCGCCGGAAGGGCGCGCGCTCGTGATCGGCTACGGGCCCACCGGCCGGATTGTGTCGCGCCTGCTGCGCGAGAACGCGGTGCTGCCGACGGTCATCGACCTGAACCTGCAGACGGTCCACGAAGTCCGGGACGCCGGCGGCTCGGCGATCTACGGTGACGCCCGCCACGCCGACACGCTGATCACCGGCGGCATCCGACACGCCGGCACGCTGATCGTCAGCGGCACCGACACCGGGGCCGCGGAGATCATCCGCGTGGCGCGAAGCCTCAACCCGTCGGTCCGGACCTTCGCGCGCGGCGCGTTTCTCCGCGACGTCGCCAGCCTGTCGCAGGCTGGGGCCCAGCAGGTGTTCACCGGGGAGGGCGAAGTGGCGCTGGCGATGACCGAGGCCGTGCTGCGCGAGCTCGGCGCCACGCCGGAGCAGGTCGAGCGCGAGCGGGCCCGCGCCCGCGTCGAGATCTTCGGAGCGGCGGACAAGAGCACCCGCACCGCCGGTGCGGCGCCGGTACCCTAGCCGCCGGGGGGCGCGGTGAGCGCGTGCACCACGGTGGCGACGTCGTCCGTCCGCGACACCAGCAGCACGGTGGTCCCCGCCTGCACCACAGCCGAGCCGCGCGCGCCCTCCACCCCTCCGTCGGCCTGATACAGGGCGGCGAACACGCACGAGGAGGGAAAGCCCGGCAGCTTCACCACGTCCATCACGGTCAGCCCCGCGGCCGCGCTCCCGGCCGGAACGGTGAGCTCGAAGGCGATGGCGTTGCCGTTGCCGAGCAGCATCGCGTGGCGGATCGCTTCGTGCTCGATCGCCGTGGCCACCGACCCGGTAATGAGATCGGTCTCCGACAACACCCGATCGATGCCCGCGGCGGCGTACACCGGGCGGTAGGCGTTGTCGCGCATCCGGACCATCACCCGCTCGACCCCGGCCGCGCGCGCGAGCAGCGCCACCGCGAGGTTGTCGGAGTCGCGGCGGAGCATCGCCACCACGACGTCGCTCTGGGTGATGTCCGCGTCTTCGAGCACTGCCGCCACCGTCGCGTCGCCGGTGAGCGCCACCAGCCCGTGCTGCTGGGAGGCGCGCCGGGTGACGCTTTCGTCGAGATCGACGATGGTGATGGCATGGCCGATGCGCGTCAGGTGCAACGCCACCTCGAGCCCGGCGCGACCCGCCCCGACGATGACGATCTTCATGACTCCTCGCCCTTCTCTTCGCCGTCGCCGTGCTCGCGCGACGCGACCTGCAGGATCTGCTCGTCGAGCGCCGCCACGTGGGCGCCAGCGGTGCGATCGGTGATGAGGCCGCGGCGGGCGGCGTCGAGGATCGCGGCTTTGCGTGCGCTGAGCACGGCCGGCAGCGCCACGCTCATGTGCGGCGCTTCGCCGATGTGGCGCAGCGTGCGCTCGGCTTCGATGATGTCGCGCTGGAATTCGGCCCAGCGTGTCGCGTGTTCGCGCCGGGAGATCAGCCCCGATGCCATCAGGCCGTCGAGCTCGGCCTGCGCCCGCCGGGCGCCGATCAGCACGGCGCGGCACTCGTCGGCGCGGTCGTCGCGGGCCGCGGACAGGTTCAGCCACGTCAGGAACCGCCGGAACGGCAGGGCCTGGGTGACCAGCGTCACCAGCGTGACGCCGAACACGATCGCCACCAACCGCTCGCGGTAGGGCAGCGTGGCGGGCAGCGCCAGCACCGCCGCCATCGACAGCGCGCCCTTGATGTTGCCGAACACCATCACGTGCTGCCAGCGCCACGGGACGTGGTGGCCGCTGAACCTCAGGACGGCAAAGCAGCCGTAGACAGCCACCGCCCGCCCGGCATGCAGCGCCAGCACCGCCAGCGCCGTCGGTCCGGCCTCGCGCAGCAGCAGATCGGAGCGCAGCTGCATACCGACGAGCAGGAACAGCACCACGTTGATGCCGAAGGCGGCAATCTCCCAGAACCCGATCAGGGCCAGCACCCGCGACGGCGCGAGGCGCGCCCGCATCTCGCGGCCGATCAGGACTCCCGCGACGACGACGGCGATCACCGCCGACCCGCCCACTTTCTCGGCCAGCAGCGACGTGGAAAAGACCGCGACCAGCGAGGTGAGGACGGCGCTGAGATCGTCGGGCACGCGGCGGAGCACCAGCATGCCGACGACGCCGAAGACGATCCCGAGCAGCCCGCCGGCGACGATGGCGACGAGCAGCGTCCGGCCGATCTGCGCCGGACCGGTGAACCCTCCCAGCGCCACGGTGGCCGCGACGCCCACGAGCACCAGCGCGGTGCCGTCGTTGAAGAGGCTCTCCCCTTCCATGATCGCGGCCAGCCGGTGCGGCACGCGGACGCTGCGGAAGGCGAGCAGCACGCTCACCGTGTCGGTAATCGCCAGGATGGCGCCGAGCACGAGGGCGATCGGGAACGGCAGGCCGAGGCCCCAGGCGGCGACGGTGGCGGTGGTCAGGAGCGACACGGCGACGGCCGGGCCCGCCAGCGCCAGAATCGGCCGCGAGGCCGCGTGCATCCCGACGTCGTCGGCCGAGAGCGCGCCCTGGAAGACGAGCATCGGCAGGAAGACGAGCAGCACCAGCGACGGGTCCAACGGCGTCTCGGGCAGGACGTTCATCAGCACGAGCAGCAGCCCGACCACGACCAGGGCGACGTTGAAGGGGACGCCAACCCGCTTGGCGGCGCTGGCGACGGCCGCGCCAACGCCCAGCACGAGCAGCAACTGCTCGAGGTACTCACGCATGGCCGATGGCAGCTCCCCGCAAGGCGGCTTCAGGGCGGTCTGAAGACCGCCCTCTACAGGTGTTCAGTCCACCTGGCCACTGGCTCACGAATCCCCGTCCACGTACTGGACCCCCAGCTCGGCGAGCTTGGCGCGAAGCCCGTAGAAATCCAGCCCCAGCTCGCCCTTGGCGAGCCGCTCCCGGCTCGTGGCTTCCTTGGCGATGCGATCCTGGCTGGCCTTGAGCACCTCGGCGGCGCGGGCCCGTGGCACCACCACCACGCCGTCCACGTCGCCGACGATGACGTCGCCCGGCTGCACTGGCGCGCCGGCGCACACGACCGGCACGTTCACCGATCCGGGCGTGTTCTTGACCGTCCCCTGCGAGTGGATGGCGCGCGACCACACCGGAAAGTCCATCGCGGTGAGATCGGCCACGTCGCGGACGCCGGCGTCGATGACCAGTCCGACGACCCCGCGCGATCGCGCCGACACCGCGAGCAGGTCGCCGAACATGCCGTCGGTGGATTCGGAGACGGTGGTGACGACCAAGATGTCGCCGGCCTGGCACTGCTCCATCGCGGCGTGAATCATCAGGTTGTCGCCGGGATGGCACAGCACGGTCACGGCGCTCCCCGAGACCTTGGCCGTCGGGTAGATCGGGCGCATGAACGGCCGCATCAGCCCGGTACGGCCCTGCGCCTCGTGCACCGTCGCCACGCCCATTTCGCCCAGCGCCTTCACCACGGTGGCGTCGGCGCGCTTGATGTTGCGAACGATCGTCGGTTTCATCTGAGTCCTCTGCAGGCTCAGGGCTCAGGGCTCAGGGAAGAACGCTTGAGCCGCCTTTACCGAACCACTTGAGCCATGAGCCTTGAGCCTATAAGCGCTTTCCGATTCGCGGATACACCTTCCGCGCATTGCCCTCGAGAACCTTGGCGCGGTCGGCATCGCTGATCGCCGCGCCGTCGACGTAGCGTTTGGTGTCGTCGTAGTAGTGCCCGGTCTCGGGGTCGATGCCGCGCACGGCTCCGACCATCTCCGAGCCGAACAGGATGTTGTCGTGCGGCACCACCTTCATCAGCAGGTCGATGCCGGCCTGGTGGTAGACGCAGGTGTCGAAGAAGACGTTGTCGCGCATCAGATCCGGCAGCGGCGGACGCTTCATGTCCTGCGCGAGACCCCGGTAGCGGCCCCAGTGGAACGGCACCGCGCCGCCGCCGTGCGGGATGATCATTCGCAGCGTCGGAAAGTCCTTGAACAGATCCGCGGTGAGGAACTGCATGAACGCCGTCGTGTCGGCGTTCAGGTAATGGGCGCCGGTGGCGTGGAAATTGGGGTTGCACGAGGCGCTGACGTGCACCATCGCCGGCACGTCGAGCTCCACCATCGCCTCGTAGAACGGATACCAGTGCCTGTCGGTGAGCGGCGGCGAGTTCCACATGCCGCCGGACGGATCCGGATTGAGATTGCAGCCGACGAATCCGAGCTGGTCCACGCACCGCTTCAGCTCGGCCACGCAGCTGTCGGGCGTGACGCCCGGCGTCTGCGGCAGCTGGCACACGCCGACGAAGTTCTTCGGGAAGAGCTCGCAGACCCGGTGGATCAGATCGTTGCAGTGCTCGGTCCAGTGCGTGCTGGTCGTGAGGTCGCCGATGTGGTGCGCCATCGCCGAGGCGCGCGGCGAGAAAATCGTGACGTCCGTTCCCCGGTCGCTCTGGAACTTCAGCTGCGGCTGGACGGCCTCGCGCAACTGGTCGTCGGTAATCGAGAGCGCGCGCGTGCCGCGCGGCCGCTCGGGATGTTTCAGCCCTTCAATCTGTTCGTCGCGGAACGCCTGCAGTTCCTTGGGTGCGGTCGTGAAGTGACCGTGGCAGTCGATGATCATGACCCTCTAGTGTAATTCGCCCCCGCGTGATCCTTCGCGCGGGCACGAGGAGCAAGGCTCAGGGCTCACGGCTCGAGGCATGGCCAGCAGAGTAGGATCGGGCCGCATGGTCTGGCGAGTGCTCGCGTGGATCGCCACGGTGGCGGGGCTCACGCTGATCGTCGTTCTCGTCACCGGCGGGTTCCGCTTCGACGTCGGCCCGATCCGCATCTCGGCACACGGCATCGTGCAGCCGCTTCTGGTGATGGCGCTGGCCATCGGTGCGTTGCTCTGGCGCGGCTCGGCCCGCGCCGGCGAGGCACTGGCCAGCATCACCACCGGCATCACCCGCCACGCGCTGGCGATTGCCATCGGTAGTGCCATCGCGATCGGAAGCGCGGGCATTGGCTTCGGCACGTTCGCCGCCTCGTCGGCCGATTCGTCGGCCTACGTCAGCCACAGCGCCCTGATCGACAGCGGCCGGCTGACGATGGATGAACCGCTCGCACGAGCCGTGGACTGGCACGAGGCGACGTGGACGTTCACCCCGCTCGGCTACCGCCCAGGGCGCACTCCGGGGACCCTCGTGCCCGGGTATCCACTCGGCCTGCCGCTGGTCATGGCCGCCGCCCGCCGGGTCGCTGGCGAGGTTGGTCCGTTTCTCGTCGGCCCCGCGCTTGCGGCCCTGGCCGTCCTGGCGGCCTACGCGATTGCCGCGCGATGGGCCACCGCCCGTGCTGGCGCGATCGCCGCGGTGCTCCTGGCCTCGAGTCCGATCGTGCAGTTCCAGACGGTGCAGCCGATGAGCGACGTCCCGGCCATGGCCTGGTGGGCCCTGTCCGTGGCGTGCGCGATGCGCCGGACGCGCACGGCCTCGACGGGCGCCGGCGTGCTCGCGGGCATGGCGCTCCTGACGCGACCGAGCCTCGCGCCGCTCGGAGTCGTCGTGGGAGCCGTCGCGCTCGGCTGGCCGCACACCGCGCCCTCCTCGTCGTTCGACCTGCGCCGGCTCGGCTGGTACCTCGTGGGGCTGGCGCCCGGCGTGCTCGCCGTGGCCGCCTTTCAGCGGCACCTGTATGGGTCGCCGGTGCAAACCGGCTACGGTGACATCTCGGACTTCTTCGCCATCGCGAACATCTGGCCGAACGTCGGCGACTACTTCCAGCGACTCCTCACGGGCGAAGGACCTGCACTGACGCTCGCCGGCGCGGCGCTGGCCGCCCTCGTCATCCGGCGGCAAGCCCTGTCCAGACCCGCGGCTGCGCTCCTGAAGCTGGCCGCAGCGTGTGTCGTGGTCGTACTCGCGATCTACCTGCCCTACGGCGTCTTTCCGGACTGGAGCTCCTTTCGCTTTCTCATGCCGGCCTTGCCGATGGCGTTCGCGGCGGTGGGCGCCGTCTCGTCCGAGGCGCTCGACCGGCTTGCCGGGCCGGTTCGTGGGGTCGTCGTCATCGCGTCGCTGACGCTGCTGGTCTCGCTCAACGTCACGCACGCGGCACGGCAGAGCGTCTACCTGATGGGTGATTACGAGGCCCGCTATCGGACGATGGGCCGCTATCTCGCCGCGTCGCTGCCTTCGGACAGCGTGATCGTCACGTCGCAGCACAGCGGCAGCGCGCGCTTCTACACCGGCCTGCCGGTCCTCCGCTGGGACCTGCTGGCCGTGGACCTCGAAACGGCGATCGAGCGCCTGCGTGCGCTAGGGCGACATCCGGTCCTGGTCGTCGAAGACTGGGAAAAGCCCGCGCTGCGCGAACGTTTTCCCTCCGGTCCGATCCCGAGCCTCGATTGGCCGCCGCGCGCCGACGCGGGACGGACGACACGCGTGGGCATGTGGGATCCAGCCGACCGCAGCTCGTTACCGGCGTCGATCATCACGGACCATCTGCCGTAGACTCCGGCGTGCGGGTCCTGGTGACGCCGCAGAACAGCGCCGACGTACGCCGTACCTGGCTACCTTCCTCCGCGTGCTGCGAGCAGCCGCTGCAGCTGGTCGCGCGCCGCCGCGGACTGCGGCTGCAGCCGCACGGCGGCCTGCGCTTCGGGAATCGCCTGGTCGATCTTTCCCTGCAGCGTGTAGGCCAGTGCCAGGTTTCGGTGCGCGTCGCCGTTGCGCGGGTCGATCTCCACCACGCGACGCAGGTGGACAATCGCCTCGTCCAATTGCCGGCGCGGCCCGAGAATCAGCGCCAGGTTGAGGTGCGCGTCCGCGTTCTCCGGATCGAGCGCGATCGCCGCGCGGAAGGCGCGCATCGCCGCATCGGGCTGCCCCGCCGCCAACAGGCCGTTCCCCAGATTGAAATGCACGCGATCGTCCTTGGGCTTCAGCTGCACGGCGGTGCGCAAATGCAGCATCCCGTCCGCGAGGCGCCCCTGCGCCTGCAGCACCACCCCGAGGTTGCTGTGCGCCTCCGCGTCGCGAGGATCCAGGCGCAGCGCCTGTTCGAGTTGCGCCTGCGCGTCGCCGACGCGTCCCACCTGCAGATACGCCGTCGCGAGCAGGGTATGCGCCGCGGCGGTGCGCGAGTCGACCCGGGCGTTCAGCTCGGCCCCCGAGACGTTCGCGAGCACCGCGCGGCGCAGGTAGTCGGCGTTCAGGACCGCCGCGTCCTCGGCGCGGCGCGGCACCACCTCGAGCCAGAGCTGGGCCATCTCGTCGATCGAGCGCGGCCCCGCTCGCACGTGCTGCGGCGGACGGGTGGGGTTGCGCGGATTCGCCGCGGAGTTGTCGTAGGTGAACCGCATCGACAGCCGCGTGCCTCGCGGGAGGAATACCGGCGACTGGTAGCGATACCGGTCTTGCCAGCGAACGTCCCACTGCCGGATCCACAACAGATCCGTATGCGAGCCGTCGGGAAACGTCGCGGTTCCGCGCATCTCCTTGGCGAGGTAGTGCGCGTGTGGGTAGACGCTCACGGCCTCGACGTCGACCGGCAGCACGTAGCTGTCCTCGACGACGTAGTTCGCGTCGCCGGCGGCAATGTCGATCGCCTGCGACTCGAGCTTGACGCTGATCGGCGTGCGCGTGGGCGGCGCGTCGGAGAAGAACAGACCAATCGACGGCTGCACCGTGTCGCTCGTGCTGCCCGCGATCATGTGCAGCAGCAGGACGAGGTCGGCGCCGGGCTCGAGCGTCCACGCCGTGTCTGACGGCTCCATCACCGGCACCTTGCCCGGCGTCCAGCCGTACACGTTCTGCACCTGCCCGCCGTCCATGGTCGCGAATCCGGGCCCCGGCTCGGCGCGATCGAGCGCGCGTGAGACGCGCGTCGCATCGAGCGCCAGGTCGGCATGGTGCAGCACCTGCGGACGGTCGGCGCGAAACTCGACGGCGCGGACGTACCGGGTCGTGGTGATCGGCACCGGAAGGACGAAGTTGCGGAAGACGTCGCGAGCCCCGGGCCGCAGCACGTACGGTTCCGTCGGCGTGAGGACGAGATCGGGCGTGCCCAGCTGCCAGCCGCTGGAGAACACCGGCGGCGGCGGCGCGGCGGCCGGATTCCCCTCGGGCGCGCCGCTGTCGGCCCATTTCGCGATGAGCGCGATCTGGTCGTCGCCGAGCCGCCGTTCGCCGACCAGGACGGCGTGTCCGGGCTCGGGCAGCCACGGCGGCATCCTGCGGCGCTGTACGGCTGACGCGATCTCGCGCGCGTGACGACGAACGGAGTCGTAGTCGAGCACACTGAACGGCGCGCCCGCCACGCAGATCGGATCGTCGTCGGCGGATACATTGGGCGCGGCTCGCCCTGCGTCATCGATCGGTCGATGGCAGCTCGCGCAGTTGTCGAAGAGGATCGGAGCGATGTCGCGGTTGAACGTCGGCGTGCCGGCGCGCTGCTTCTCCGCCGCGGCCTGTTTCGCCGGCGCCGCCGGTTCCGTCGGCTGCGAGCATGCAGCGGCAACGGCGACGAGTCCCAGAAGCGCGAGCGCGGGCTTCAGCGTGTGAGTGCGCACGCGCCACCAATTGTACAAAGAAAGCGGGCGCGCCCCCAGGAGGACCGCGCCCGCTTCATCACCCGTACCCGCGCGAGGCGGGGCCTCGCTCAGTAGCTGAACGTGAAGTTCAAGCGGACGAACCGCGGTGTCACGATCGACGTCGGGCTCGCGAACGATGGGCTCGGCGTGGCGCCGTACGTCCCGAACGACGAGTCGTAGACCGTTCCGTAGTTCGCGTTCAGCAGGTTCTGCAGGTCCACGCCCACGTCGAGCCGGCGGCTGCTGAACCGGACGATCTTCGCGAACCGCATGTCGATCTGGTTGCGGCGGCTGTCCGCGTACAACCGGTTCGGGCCGCCGGAGCTGGCATTCGCCGTGCCCGGCGCCGCGAAGTCGACGAGCGAGACCGTAGTGGTGCCGGTGGCGGCGCCGCCCGACGGCAGGTGTCCGAGCTGCGCCTGGATCACCGTGTTCGGGACCAGCACCGTGCTGTTCAGCTGCAGCGTCGGCTGCGAGCGCATCGTCGCGCTGATCAGCACCTCGATCTTCGGCACCGTGTAGCTGGCGCTGCCGCGCAGCGTCGTCTCCCACGGATCGACCGAGCGGCAGTTGCGCGGATCGGGGTTGTCGAGACCGATCGTGTTCGATCCGACGCCGTTGCCGACAATCGCCACGAGCTCGCAGGCGTCGTTGATCTGATGGCCGGTCGTCGTACCCGCCTGCACATACAGGTTCCCGCGGATCCGCGCGTTCACGTCGACGTCAACGCCATGCCAGTAGCGCGTGCGCTCGGCGCCGTAGAACGAGTCGAGGTGCGTCTCGATGAACGAGCCCTTGGCGCCGCCCGCGGGCGACAGCGTGTAGAAGGTGACCGGGTAACCTCCGCCGCCCGGCAGGCGCGAATCCGTCGGTGCGGCAATCGTCACCTTCTCGTAGTCGGCTGGAGTCGTGTTGATGTTGTCCACCGAGGTGTAGTTCTTCCACCAGCGGCGGTTGTACCCGACAGTCGCCGACACGCGCGGGAGCAGCTCCTGCTGCAGGTTGATCCCGAACTGGTAGTCGCCCTGACGGGCGCCCCAACCACCGAGGATGTCCTCGCCCACCCGGCCGGTGATGACCGGCTGGCCGAAGCTGAGATTGGCACCGGATGTCGCCGCGCATTCCCCGTTTGCCGCCGGGTTGAGGATGGCGCAGTCGACGACCTTGTCGCCGTTGGTGTCGCTCCAGTTCCGCTGCAGCGTCTGGCGAATGCGGTTGGCCGGATTGTTCAACGGGTAGTTCTGGTCGTTCGTCGCCGGCGACAGATAGCGGCCGAAGTTCATCTTGATCGCCGTCTTGCCGTTGCCGAACAGGTCGTACGCCGCGCCGACGCGCGGGCTCAAGTCCTTATAGGAGTTCACGCCGACCGTGTCGTCGAACGTGATCGGCGCCGCGTTGTACGGGGTGATCGTTTCGGTGCCGTTGTGTTCGCCCGGGCTGAAGCTCCACGCGCGATCGAAGCGCAGGGCTCCCTGCAGCGTCAGCCTGTTGTGCGTCCAGGTATCCTGCAGGTAGAACGCCGACGACTCGGTGACGTCGTTGGTGCTCCAGTCCTGCAAGCCGACGGTGAACGACGCCGGGAGCCGGTTGGTGAAGCCGTACTGGTTCAGGTTGTCGTTGCGGACGATGCGCGTCTGGGCGATCAGGTAGTTGCCCTGGTAGCCGAACTTCACGTTGTGCGAACCGGTCACATACGACGCCGATGCCCGCCAGTTGTTCGGATTGCCGTAGTTGTCCTGATAGGTGGGCAACCCGCGATACGTGAACGCCGCGCGATGGCCGTCGATGGCCAGCGCTTCGGTCACGCCAATCAGATTGAAGAAGCCGTCCGGCGGAATCTTGCCCGGGCCGCCGTTGTGGGCGTATGCGAACCGCGTATAGCCCGCCTCGAGCAGAATCTTCGACGAGACCGGCGACGTCCAGGTCGCTTGCGTCACGTCATACGGGAGCTCGAAGTAGTTGGTGTTCGCTTCGGCGGACGCGAGCACGTTGCTGACGCCGATCCAGTCCGTTCCGCGCTGCCGGCATCCTTCGCCGCTCTGCGTGGTGAGGGTCGAGCCCTCGCAGCGGAGCTGATGCTCGTGCGAGAAGAAGACGCGGTTCCTCGGGGTGACTTGCGCGGTGACGCGCGCGTCCCAGATGTCGCGTCCCTGGATGTTCCGGCCCTCGATCGAGGGATCCGCGAGGTAACCCCACTGGCTCGCGTCACCCGCATTCTTGTTGACGACCGCGCCCTCGAGCTTCTGCGCTATCGAGAACTTGCGATACGCGCCGTAGAACCAGAGGCGATCGCGCTTGATCGGACCGCCCAACGACACGCTCGTGTCCCACGCCCGCAGGTACTGCGGCGGGTTGCCGACGGTCGCCTTGAGCGCGGCGTCGTCGCCGATGTTGTCGCCGTTCGACCACTTGCCGGCGTCGCTGTAGAACGCCTGCCCGGTCAACCGGTTGGCGCCCGAGCGCGGCACGATGTTCATCGTCGGCCCGCCGGTCTCCGATTCGCCGAGACCGCCCGACACCAGCACCGACACCTCGTCGACGTTGGTCGTATCGTAGGTGAGCGACGACACGCCGCCGCCGTTGAACGCCGCGGCGACGGTCATGCCGTTGATCTGCATGCGGCCTTCGTTGGTGTTGCCGCCGTGGGCCGTGAAGAACGTCATCGTCGGCGCCACCGCGAGGCCGTTGTTGTCCACGGTCAGGCCGGGCGTCACGTTGAGCAGCGAACCGTAGGCGCGTGTCACCGGCAGCGAGGAAATCACGTCCGAGCTGATGACGTTCTCACGCCGTGTGTTCTGCACGTCCACGACCGGCGTCTCGCCGCTGACGGTAATCGTTTCTTCGAGCGCACCAACCTTCATCTCGAGGGGAACGGTCAGGGTCACGGTGCCGGTAAGCAAGATCCCATCACGTTTCACCGTGGCGAAGCCCGGGAGCGTGGCGGTCACCGTGTAGGTGCCGGGGCGAAGGTCGACGATGCGATAGAGGCCTTCGCCGTCGGTCACGGTGGAACGAACCTTTTCAATCAGCGCGGGGCTGGTGGCTTCCACGGTGACACCGGGAAGGACGGCGCCGGACGCATCGCGCACGGTGCCGGTGACCGACTGTGCGAAGGCGAAGGCTGGCAACAGGACCAGCGCCGCGAACGCACTCGCGATCCGAGCAAATAAACGCATCGAAAGAACCTCCATAGACAAGACGACTTGGGTTGTCCGACCCCCGCGCTCTGACACTTGGTTTCCGTTGCCTCGGAAACGTACCTCTGGGACCTCCCTCAAATTGGGTAGTCCGTTTTGGTGACCCAAGAGTCTACAACGGCATAAGTGCGGCGTAACACTGGACGATCAAGATCTGCTCAAAGCTTCGCTCGGAAAGACGAAGACGACGGGTTTTCCTGGGATTTTCCCTAGTCTGTACGCGCGAAAGGCCGTCCGCGGCTTATGCCTGGACGGCCTTCAATCTGGATCAGCTAGACGAATTGGTAAATAGTCGGGCGTCAGTTCCGGGTGACGGCGAAGTCGCCCGTCTGCCCACCCTGCGTCCAGGTTCCGTGCAGGTGCTTCATGTAGGCGCCGATATTCTCGAGCTTTCCGTCCACCGTGATGGCGACCGGCTTCCCGGCGGCGTCCTTGCCCTCAGCCGTGATCTTCACGCCCCACGACGACGGGTTGGTGTAGTCGAACACCACCGACTTCACCACCGCAGCGGTCGGGCCCGGGTTGATGGTGCCGGTGATCTCCTTGCCGTCCCAGTCGAAATTGAGCAGCAGGCGGTTTGGCTTGGCCTTGGGCCCCCACTCACCGCTCCACTGACCCTTCAGCGGGTGGCCGAACTGCGCCTGGAGGGCGGCAGGAACGGCCAGCGCACACACCACCATCGCGATCTGGAGAATGCGTCGCATGGTTACCGCGTCCCCCGGCTGGCGCCCGGCCGCGTGCCGGGCTGCTGGCGCGGTCCGAAGATCGGCTGCCCGAAGTCGTCCACGAGCCGGTTGAGGTACTGGTTGTTCTCCTGGCAGATGTACTCCGGCAGCTCGGACGTGGCGTTGAAAGGAACGTCCCACGCCACGGTGAACGGCCGCGTGTACGCCCCCGTGTCCGTGACCGTCGCCTCGTAGTGCAGCGTCTGCTTGTTGGGACGCGTCCAGCGCTCGACCACGAACATCTTGTCGGTGTGCGGGTGGCCGAAGTAGTCGAACCAGCTGTTCTCGTTGAACCCCTTGTTCTCGACCACCAGCGTGTCGCCTTCCCACCGGCCGATGGAGTAGCCCAGATACGTGGGGTTCAACTGTTCGTCGCTCGGGAACGACCGGCCGTCCATGTAGATCTCGCGCCAGATGTGGGTGGCGCCCTCGAAGACCATCAGGATGCGCTTGTGCTCCGGCAGTTGGATGATCTCCATCTGATAGGGCGTCGCCATCATCCGCGGCCCGCCGGGCGGCAGGCAGTAGCCTTCGGGGTCGTACTTCGATTCGTTGATGGAGTTGTAGTCGTAGACCGCGGCCGACCAGGGCATCCACGGGATCCACGGCTCCGACTTCGAACCGCCGCGTCCACGCCCGCCTCCGCCGCCAGCGGCGCGTCCAGCACCGCCCGCGCGGGCGGCCGCCTGCTCCTGCTGCAGCTTCTGGATTTCGGGGATCAGCTGACCGTCGGCACCCACGACCCGCATGCCCATGTTGGTGATGTAGGGCACGTTCCAGGTGCCCTTCTCGCCAGGCACGCGGCCCAGGTTCACGGTCCCGTCGGCGAGACGAGGCGTGGGTTGCGGCGGGCCGGCCTGCCGGCCCCGCCCGCGACCCTCACCCTGTGCGGCCGCGCCGCCTTCCTGCGCCGCCGCCGGAGCGTCGGCCTGGAAGACCCAGGCCGTCGCCACAAACACGCCGGCCGCCGCCGCGCCCATGAGCGCGGTACGTACGTTATTCGTCAAGGGAAAGCCTCTCGGAGGGAACGCCCCCCGCGCCGCAGACTACGGAGTGGTGCCTTGGCTCGACGCCGCGAACAGGCGCTGGCCCGTGGAGGCCAGCATCACCGCGCGGGCGTTGCCCGTCGGGCTGCCATCCTTCGCCATGCTGCCCTCGACCGTCACCACGTCGCCGATCTTCATGGTGTTGCGGGTCCAGCCCTGGCGCATCAGCCCGTTGGGGCTGCCCATTTCCATTGCCCAGTTCGTGACCTTGCCGGTCTTCTCGTCGGTGACGTCGATGTAGAAGAAGGTGTGGGGGTTCATCCACTCGACCTTCGTCACAGGCCCCGACAGCTTGAAGGGCTTGTTGGCATCGAACTCCGCCGAAAACGAGTGATGGGCGACGACGGGCTTGACCACGAAGGCAAGCGCCACCAGCGCCGCGGCTGCGAAAACAACTTTGGTCCGCATCGAACAAACCTCCACGCGAGTAACTACTACCACCAGATAGGTATTCTGGGCCGGGGTTTCAGGACTGTCAACTTGAGCCCGGTCGCGAATCGCGCTCGCCGCAGCACCCCAATCCACTGGAATTACGGGCCTTGCGCCCGCGGTGTTTACGGGAGCGCCACCGTCGCCCGGGCCCCGGAGGCGGCCTGCTGCGCCGCCAGCTTCTCTATGATCCGCAGGTTGTCACGGGCCTGCGTGTCGGTCGGCGCCAGCTCCACCACCCGCCGCATCGGGACCACCGCATCGAGGTAGCGCGCCTCGGCACCCAGCGTGCGTCCCCACAGGTTGAGCAGCCGGATGTCGTCGGGGCGCGCCGCGACCGCGCCGCCAAAGGCCTGCGACGCCTCGCTCATGCGGTTGGCGGCCGCGAGCGCCAGCCCGAGCTGACCCAGGATGTCGGGATCGCCCGGCCGCATCTTCAGCGCGGCCACGTAGCTCGCGATCGACTCGGGGAGCCGCCGCTGCCGCAGCCGGACATCACCCATCGAGATGAGCGGTCCCGGGTCGTTCGGCCGGGCGTAGGCGAGCAGATTGAACTGTTCGGCCGCCGGCTCGTACTTGCCCTGGAGCGCGAGCGCCCGCCCCATCAGATCGCGCGCCGTGGGCACTTCGGCGTTGCTGGGCATCAGGCGGATGAACTCCTGCGCGTGCTTCACCGCGTCGTCCATGCGGCCCGACGTTGCCATCTCGGTGGCCAGCCCCAGATAGGCCGGCGGATAGTCCTTGATCGCCGCCTCGAGCTGGGCCAGCGCCGCCGAGTGTTCGTTCGCCGCCACCAGCTCGTACGCCAGGCTCAATCGCGCACGCCCGTGCGGATAGCGGTCGACGTTCGCCTGCGCGATCGACCGGACGCTCCGGTATTCCCGCGTGCGCAGCACGGTGCCGGCGGCGAGCAGCAGGCAGACGACGGCGGTGATGGCCAGGGGCACACGCGACGCGGCCCAACCGCGCCGCACGAGCAGCCACCGTACGGCGACGACCGCGAGCACCGCCAGCGCCATGAGCGGCAGATACATCCGCCGCTCGGCTCCCACTTCGGTGGCAATCGGCACCACGCTCGAGGCCGGCGCGAGCGTCACGAAGAACCACGCGCCGAGGAAGCCGAGCATCGGGCGCCGCCACAGCGCGAACAGCGTGAGCAGGCCGAGCCCCACGACCAGCGCGCCCGGCAGCAGCACGTCGCCCACGCCGAGCGTCCGCGGCAGGCCGTAGTCGAGCACGAGCGCGCGGGGCCAGATGGTGAGCCCCAGGTAGCGGGCGATCAGCGACAACTGGTTGAGGAGATAGGTCCAGGGCGTGACGCCGGTGGACAGCCCCACGCTCGATCGCGGCCCGCCGAGGAGCAGCGCCGCGAGCACGGCCCACGTCGCCGCCAGGCCCGCGTAGAGCGCCGCCCGCTCGCGGAGCGCGGTCTTGAACGACGGAAACAGGAACACGCGGTCGTAGAGCAGCACCAGCACCGGCGCGGTGACCATCGACTCCTTCGAGGCCATGCCGATCGCGCACGCGCCGATCGACGCCGCCCGCCAGCCCCACCGCTCCGGATGCGCCGCGGCCCGGATGGCGGCGTAGAGCGTCAGCAGGCAGCACAGCGCCATGAGCGACTCGGTGCGCTGGCTCACGTAGTTCACGACCTCGGTGTTGAGCGGATGAAGCTCCCACACGAGCGCCGCCGCGAGCGCCACGCCGTCCGAGTGCCGCGACAGGTCGTCCGGCATGGACGGCAACCGCAGCGTCCGGCGCACCACCCCGAAGAGCGCCAGCCCCACCAGCAGGTGCACCGCGAGATTCACCGCGTGGTAGCCGGTCACGTCGAGACCGCCGGCTGCATAGTTGGCGGCAAGCGTGAGGTTGACCGCCGGGCGCCCCGCCACCGGCGTCTCGCGCGGCGGAGAGAGCGGCACTGAAATCGGCGTCAGCGTGCGGATCGTGGCGTTCTTCACGACCGTGTTCTGATCGTCGAACAGGAATGGACCGGCAAAGCTGCCGGCATAGGCGAGCACGCCGGCAATGGCGAGCACCGCTGTGTGGTATCGCACGACCGGTATCCTACTCTGGCGAGGCGGCGCCTCCCTCGATAGCAGCGTGCACGCTCCGCCTCGCCAGAGTCCCCTCTCTCTTGCCCGCCCTTCGGGCGGGCGCAGACGTCCCGGAACGTAACTGGTTTGCAAGCATTCTCACTGTTCGAGACGTCAAGTGCGCAATGGCGCGAAGAGCGCGCGGAACCCGGGTGCTACGATCCGTGCTGGTGGCCTTCGACCCACGGCGGCAGCGTCTGCGTTCTCTTCATGCCGCCTTCGTACTGGCTGCCGGTGTCGTCTGCGCCTCGTGCGTGCCGGCCGGCGCGCCACTCGTCGCCGACAAGCTCCGTCCCTGCGCCAGCACCGAAGGCCCGACTGACGGCTATTGTGGCGGCCTCGAGGTCTACGAAGACCGCGGGGCGGCCAGCGGGCGCAGGATCCGCCTCGCGATCGTCGTGCTGCCGTCGGTGAGCAGCGACGTTCACGCCGACCCGCTGGTGTTCCTGGCCGGCGGGCCGGGACAGGCCGCGGCGCAGATGGCGTCGCAGGTGCAGCCGCTGTTCCGCAAGATCCAGCGGACGCGCGACGTCGTGCTGGTCGACCAGCGAGGCACCGGCAAGTCGAGCCCGCTCAACTGCCGCGGCGGCGGCGACTCGCTGCGCGATCTCAGTGAGCCCGACACCGACGCGTTGGAAAAGCTGCGAACCTGCCTGGCGCGACTGCCCGGCGATCCGCGCTTCTACACCACCAACCTCGCGATGGACGATCTCGACGACGTCCGCGCTTTCCTCGGCTACGACCGGATCAATCTCTACGGCGGTTCGTACGGCACTCGCGCCGCGCTCGTGTATGTGCGCCGGCACGGCGAGCACGTGCGCGCGATCGTGCTCGACGGCGTAGCGCCGATGGACATGCGCCTGCCGATGTACGCGGCGCGCGACGCCCAGCGTGCGCTCGACCGGCTGTACGACGACTGCTGGCACGACGGCGCCTGCCGCGCCGCATATCCGCGCCTGGCCGAGCGCACGCGGGCCCTCATGGCGCGCCTCGACGCCAACCCGTTGCGCGTCACGATGCCGCACCCGCGCACCGGCGTCGCCGAGGAGATCGAGGTCACGTCGAAGCTGGCGGCCAGCATCGTGTTCCGGGCGCTCTATTCGCCGCTGACGGCGTCGATCCTGCCGTCGCTCATCGAGCGCGCCGAGCACGGCGACTTCCAGGGTCTGCTGGCGCTGGCCTTTGCCGGCGAGTCGGCGACCGACGCGATGAGCCTGGGGATGCAGCTCTCGGTGCTCTGCAGCGAGGACAGCCCGCGCTACGCCAACGAGGATCTCGTGCGCGAGTCCTTGGGCACGCTCTTCGGCACGCGACTGTTCACGGGGCAGGTGGCCGCGTGCGGATTCTGGCCCAAGGGGCGCGTGGACGACGCGTATTACGCCCCGGTGGTCTCGCCGGTGCCGGCACTCGTGCTCTCGGGCGAGCTCGACCCGGTGACGCCGCCGACCTGGGGACTCGAGGTGGTCAAGCACCTGCGGAACGGGCGTCACATCGTGATGCCCGGCACCGGGCATGGCGTGGCGGCCACGGCCTGCGGCAACCGGCTGGTGACCGAGTTCGTCGACAAAGGCACCGCCGGCGGCCTGGATGCCAGGTGTGTGCGAGCCGTGCAGCGCCCCGGGTTCTTCCTCACGCCCGCCGGGCCCGAGCCTGCCCCGGTCGCGCTGGCGTCGGCCGGCGCGGGAGACCGTCGGTGATCGCGGCCGTCGACCTCAAGAAGTATTTCGGGGCCGTCGCGGCCGTGGACGGCGTCTCGTTCACCGCCCGCGACGGGCACGTGACGGGGCTGCTCGGCCCCAACGGCGCCGGCAAGACCACCACGCTGCGCATGCTCTACGGCGTGATGCGCCCCGACGCCGGCACGATCGAGGTCGATCACATCGACGCCACGAAGCACCCGCGCGACGCGCAGGCGCACCTCGGCGTCCTGCCCGACATCGCCGGGCTCTACCCGCGCCTCACCGCGCGCGAGCAGGTGCGGTACTTCGGCGAACTGCACGGCCTCGAAGGCGGGATGCTCGAGGAGCGGACCACCGATCTGCTGCGCAGCCTGGATCTGATGCACGTGGCGGATCGGCGGTCGGCCGGCTACTCACACGGCGAGCGCACCAAGGTTGCCATCGCGCGCGCCCTGGTGCACGAGCCGCAGAACGTGCTGCTCGACGAACCGACCAACGGGCTCGACGTGATGAGCACCCGCGCGGTGCGCGCCATCATCCGCCGCCTGAAGGCCGAGGGGCGCTGCGTCCTCTTCTCCAGTCACGTCATGCAGGAAGTGTCGGCGCTCTGCGACTCGATCGTGGTGATTGCCAGCGGCCGGGTCGTGGCCCACGGCACGCCCGACGAGCTACGCGCCAAGGCCGGTCACGACAACCTCGAAGACGCCTTCGTGGCCCTCGCGGGTGCGGGAGAACCGCGATGAAGCGCCCGGGACTGCCGCGCTGGGCGCGTCAGGTACGCGTGGTGCTGGTGAAGGAGCTGGTCGATTCCTTCCGCGACAAGCGCGCCCTCGCGTCGATCCTCCTGAGCATTCTTGTGGGTCCGCTCATCACCGGCTTCATGATGAACCGCATCGCTGATCGGCAGCGCGAGGCGGACGACGTGCGCGTCCCGATCGTCGGGGCGCGCTACGCGCCGGCGCTCGTGCAGTGGCTGTCGCAGCAGTCCGGTGTGACGATTGCGACGGGCCCCGGCGATCCAGAGCAGGCGGTGCGGGATCAGACGGAGTACGTGGTCCTGGTCGTGCCCACGGACTACGCCGAGAACTTCCGCGCCTCGCGGCCGGCCAGCATCAAGGTCGTGGCCGACAGCGCGCGTTCCGACACCCGTGGACAGGTGGAGCGGGTGCAGCGCCTGCTGGCGCAGTACAGCGCCGAGATCGGCGCCCTGCGCTTGATCGGCCGCGGCGTCAGCCCGGTCGCGGCCACGCCGTTGAAGGTGCAGGCGGTGGAAGTGTCCACCACGCAGCAACGGGCGGCCAAGCTGCTGTCGGTGATCCCCCTGATGGTGCTGCTCGCGGCGTTCACCGGCGCGATGCAGCTGGCCACCGACGCGACCGCCGGCGAGCGCGAACGCGGGTCGCTCGAGGCGCTGCTGGTGAACCCGGTGCCCCGCGGGGCGCTGGCGCTCGGGAAAGTGATGGCGTCGGCGCTGGCAGGGATGCTGGCCGTGATGGTCACGGCCGGGCTGTGCACGGCGCTGCTGCGCTTCATCCCGCTGCAGGAGCTCGGCATGCGCTTCCGCTTCGGCACGCCGCACATGCTGGGCCTGATGGCCGCCGCCCTGCCCATGTGCCTGCTCACGGCGTCGGTGCAGTCGTGCGTGGCGACCCTGGCCAAGTCGTTCAAGGAGGCGCAGACCTACATGGGCATCCTGATCCTGGCGCCCATGATCATCGGCGTGATGGGCACGCTCTATCCGATCGACAACCAGCCGTGGATGTACGGCGTGCCGCTGCTCGGGCAGTACGTGCTCCTCACGAGCGTGCTGGGCGGCTATGCCCCCGGACCGCTGGCATTTCTCGCGGCCGCGGTGGCGTGCGTGCTGGCGGCCGCCGCGCTCCTGCGCGCGACAGTTGCGCTGCTGAACGACGAACGGATAGTGTTCGGTCGATGAAGGGTGCAGCACCGTCACGACCCAATCCTCCACAGCCCCCCGCCGCCCGCGCCGACCTCGACACCGAGGACACCACGTGCCCGCGCTGCGCCGAATCGCACGACCTGGCCAAGGTCAAGGGGTGCATCAAGTGCCTCAAGTGCGGCTTCAAATTCGACTGCAACGGCTGGTGACACTTGGGTCCCAGGTGGGTCTGGTAGGTCTGGTGGGTCAGGTAGGTCCGGTGAGCAGCAGACAAACGTAGAGGGCGGTCTTCAGACCACCCTCGCCTGGTCATGCTTTGTTTCCACGCTCCCATACCCGATCCGCATCGCGATTTGACGGCATTTGGCACCCCGCAAGTGGGCTAGGATCTTCGACACTCAGGGGATGCAGATATCCAAGGTGCTCGCGATTCTGGCGGTGGCCCTCGCGGCGGCGACGGCCACGGCTTCGGCCCATCACTCGTTCGCGGTGTTCTTCGACGACACGAAGACGATCGAAATCACCGGCAGCGTCACCGAGTTCCGCTTCTCCAATCCGCACGCCATCATCTCGCTCGACGTCAAGAACAAGGACGGCGCGGTGGAAGCGTGGAAGGCCGAGACGAACGCCGTGACGCTGCTCAAGCGGCGCGGCTGGACCAAGGACAGCCTGAAGGTGGGCGAAGTCGTCACCGTGGACGGCTGGCCGTCGCGCGACGGCGCCAGCTACATACGCATGCGGACGATCAAGAAGGCCGACGGAACCGTGCTCGGCACCCCAGTGCGCAACCAGCGCGCGGACTGAGCGAGACGACCCCATGACGAGCGCTCTCCGTTTTCGCACTTCCGCCGTCCTCGCGGCCGCAGCCGTCGCGTCGCTCGCGATCGCGCACGCCACCGTCTCCGGCCAGTCGCGCAGCGGCGCCCCGGCGGCTCGGGTCACGCGGCCCGACCTGGCCGGCTACTGGGCCGCCGGGCGGGCGTTCCGTACCGCCGAAAAGGATCCCGCGCCGCTGCCGGCCAACACGGTTCTGCTCACCGACGCGGGCGCGCCGGAACTGGCGCCCGGCAACTTCGGCGGCCTCAAGGTGAAGCCGGCCGCCCTCGCCGCGGCTCTGAAATGGAAACCATCGGACGAGATGACCCTGGCCAAGGCGTGTCAGCCGCCGTCGCTCGTCTACACGATGCAGGGTCCGTTTCCGATGGAGATCGATCAGGCCACGGAGCTGATCGTGATGCGGCTCGAGTACTACGATCTGTTCCGCGTCATCTATCTGGACGGCCGCGGCCACCCGCCGGCGGACGCGCCGCACAGCAAGATGGGGCACTCGACCGGGCGCTGGGAGGGGGCCACGCTGGTCGTGGACACGACGCACGTCGCCGCGTCGACGATCACCAACAACGGCCTCGATCACGGCGACAACGTGCACTTCGTCGAACGCTTCTGGCTGAGCGCCGACGGCAAGACCCTGATGGCACGGCAGGAGTTCGAAGACGCCGACGTCATCGAGAATCGCGGCGCGCGGCTGATGGCGTGGGACCGCCAGCCGGGCGAGCGCATCTATCCCTACGAGTGCGACCCGACCTTCGTCCTGAACTACAACAGCAGCAGGAAGTGACGGGGCGAGCGGAGATCATCATGACCACAGCCGGGCATCGAGTGCTGGCGTTCGTCCTCGCCGCCGTCATCTGGGCGGGCTGGGCGGCGCCGGCGGACGCGCAGGCGAACCTGTCGGGCGTCTGGAACAACTTCTTCATCTTCCACGAGGACGAGCCCGACCGTCTGCCGGGCCCCGAGCTCGGCGACTACACCGGCATCCCGGTGACCGAAGCCGTGCGGCTCCGTGCCGACACCTGGGACGCGTCGCTCATCACGCTGCCCGAGTACCAGTGCCGGGTCCACCCCTCCGATTACGCGCCCAGCTTCGCGCCGATCCGCATCTGGGAAGAACGCGACAGGGATTCACAGCAGCTCGTGGCCATCAAGATCCATCACTTCGCATGGGGCACGCAGCGAACGATCTGGATGGACGGGCGGC
>DATMDI010000228.1:0-5462 GCA_035557875.1 Vicinamibacterales bacterium | reverse complement strand
GAGCCGGTGGACCTCGCCAGCGTCACGACCGATCTGGCGAGTGTGTTCCGCTCCGCGATCGAGCGAGCCGGCCTGCGCCTCGTCGTGGACTGCCCGGCGCTGCCGGAGCCGGTCTACGTCGATCGCGACATGTGGGAAAAGGTCGTGCTCAACCTGCTCTCCAACGCGCTCAAGTTCACGTTCGAGGGCGACATCCGCGTCACACTTCGCTGGCGCGGCACGCACGCCGAGCTGCAGGTGGCCGATACCGGCGTCGGCATCCCGGCGAGCGATCTGCCGCTGATGTTCCAGCGCTTCCACCGCGTGAAGCACGCGCGGGCCCGGACCCACGAAGGCACCGGCATCGGGCTGGCGTTCGTGCACGAGCTCGCCCGGCTGCACGGCGGCGAAGTGCGCGTGGACAGCGAGGAGGGCCACGGCACGACGTTCACCGTCACCGTTCCCGCCGGCGCAGCGCATCTGCCACCGGAGCGCGTCACCGCGGCGCGGCAGCTCACGGCCACGAGCGTTGGCGCCCTGCCCTACGTCGAGGAGGCGCTGCGCTGGCTGCCCGCAAGCCACACCGCCGCCCCCGCGGTCCTGGCCGACCCCGACCTTCCGGCGACGACACACGCCGTTTCTCCAGGCATCCGGTCGCGGGTGCTGGTTGCCGACGACAACGCCGACATGCGGGAGTACCTGACGCGCATTCTCGGCGAGCGCTACGAGGTCGAGGCCGTCCCCGACGGCGAGGCTGCGCTGGCGAGCATCCGCGCGCGTCCTCCGGACGCGGTGATCTCGGACGTCATGATGCCCGGACTCGACGGCTTCGGCCTGATCGCGGCGATCCGCGCCGACGCCAGCAGCCGCTCGATTCCGGTGATTCTGCTCTCCGCGCGGGCCGGGGAGGAGGCTCGCATAGAAGGGCTGGGCGCCGGCGCCGACGAGTACTTGGTCAAGCCGTTCAGCGCCCGGGAGCTGGTGGCGCGCGTCGGATCGCTCCTGGAGCTGGCGCGGCTCCGCAGCGACGCCGAGCAGGCGCTGCGCAACCGCAGCCACCAGTTCGAAACGCTGCTCCGCCAGGCGCCGATCGGGGTCTACCTGGTGGACGCCGACTTCCGCATCCGCGAGGTCAACCCGGTGGCGCTGCCGGTATTCGGCGACATTCCCGGCGGTGTCGTCGGCCAGGATTTCGAGGAGGTCATCCACCGGTTGTGGAACCCCGCCTATGCGGACGAGCTCGTCCGATCCTTCCGTCACACGCTGGCCACCGGCGAACCCTGCGCGGCATCCGAGCGCGCGGAGTACCGGGTGGACCGCCAGGCGATCGAGTACTACGAATGGCGCATCGACCGCATCACGCTGCCGGACGGCCGCTACGGTGTCGTCTGCTACTTCCGTGACATCTCGGCGCAGGTGCGGGCGCGCGAGACGATCGCCGAGTCGGAGCGCCAGCTGCGCGAGGCGGACTCGCGCAAGGACGAGTTCCTCGCGCTCCTGGCCCACGAGCTCCGCAACCCGCTGGCGCCGATTCGCACCGGCCTCGAGCTGATCCGCCTGTCGGGCGACGCGCCCGACGCGGTGCGAGGCGTGCGCGCCATGATCGAGCGGCAGGTGGCGCAGATGGTCCGGCTCATCGACGACCTCCTCGACGTGTCGCGCATCACCTCGGGGAAGATCGTGCTGCAACGGCGGCCGACGCCTGTCGCCGATCTCGTGCTCAACGCCGTCGAGGGGCAGCGCAGCGCCATCGACGCGGCGCGCATCGAGCTCACGACCGACGTGCCGGCCGAGCCGTACATCCTCGACGTGGACCCCGCGCGCGTGGTGCAGATCCTGTCGAACGTCCTGCACAACGCCTGCAAGTTCACGCCGCCGCATGGACACATCCATCTCACGGTCGAGGCACCTGGAGGGACCACGGCGCGCAGGCGGCAGCTGGCCATCAGCGTGGCGGATAGCGGCATCGGCATGAGCGCGCCGCTGCTGTCGCGGATCTTCGAGCTGTTCACGCAGGGCGACTCCACGCTCGATCACGCGCACGGCGGGCTGGGCATCGGACTCGCTCTGGCCCGGCGCCTCACCGAGCTGCACGGTGGCACGATCGAGGCGCACAGCGACGGTCCCGGCCGCGGCAGCCGGTTCACCGTGCGGCTGCCGCTCTCGAAGAGCGCCGCGGCGGCCGAACCGGTGCCGGCGCCGGCGACGCCACGCGTCAGGAGCCGGGCCCTGATCGTCGACGACAACCGCGACGCGGCGATGACCCTGGCGATGTTCGTCGAGGAGCTGGGGGGCACGGCCTTCACGGCCTTCGACGGCGCCAGCGGCCTGGCCGCCGTCGAGACGTTTCAGCCCGACATCGTGTTCATGGACATCGGCATGCCGGGTCTCGACGGCTACGAAGTGTGCCGCCGGATCCGCCAGATGCCGGTGCTGCGACAGGTGGTCCTCGTCGCCGTGACCGGATGGGGGCAGGCCCAGGACAAGCAGCGGGCGCTCGAGGTGGGCTTCGACGCGCACCTCACGAAGCCGGTAGACCCCGACGCGCTGGCGCAACTGCTCGCCGGCGCGGCCGTGTAGACGTGGGGGCCGCCTTCAGGCGGCCCATTCCAGGGCCGGCTGAAGCCGGCCCCCACGTCGAACGGGCCCTACCTCGTGGCTGGCGCGGTACTCGTATCCGGCACCAGCATCCGGATCATTCCGTCCTGCCGCGACGTGAGCAGCAGTTCGCCGTCGCCGGTCCGGCTCAACTGCAGGTCGGCGCGAGTGACGCTCGAGCCCATCACGCGCTCGACCAGATCGCGGAACGACACGTAGTCACGGGTGCCGCCGGCGCCGCGCACGTAGAGCTGAATCTCCTCGATCGGCGCCACGGTCTGCGGCACGCCGTCGTCGGCCTTCTTCAGGGCCGCAACGTCGGCGGCAAAGAGCCGCCCCCGGTTGATGTCGCCGAAGACGAACTTGCCGCGCAGCGCCGCGATCCGTCCGTTGTAGGTGAACCCGCCGGTAATCGCCGCGCCCTCGGTGTGATCGTAGATCGCGACCGGATACGTGAAGCCTTCCGGCTCCTTGTCCTTGCCGCTCAGGACGGCCGCCGGCAGCGGATAGAGCTGGTTGAGCGCGCCGCCCGGGCGGGTCATGCCGTTCTCCCAGTAGCCTTCACGCTTCATCCAGCCGTAGTTCTCCCCGTTGCGCACGATGTTCACCTCTTCGACGTGGTTCATGCCGATGTCGGTGGCGAACATGGTGCCGTCCGAGAGGTCCCACGACAGCCGGTGCGCGTTGCGGAACCCGTAGGCGTAGATCTCGCCGAGCGTCTTCGGGTCGTTGTCGGCGGCGAACTTGTTGGCGGGCGGAACGGTGTAGTCGCCCAGCCCCTTCACCCCGCCGCTCACCGACGGGCTGCGCGGGTCGATGCGCAGGATGGCGCCGATGACCGAGTCGAGACGCTGCGTCTGGCCCGGGTTGTTGGCGTGCGGTCCGCCGCCGTTGCTGAAGCCGAGATCGCTGCCGCTGGTATAGAGCAGGCCGTAATCGGGCGAGCCGGGCTTCGCGGTGGGGTTGAACTCCACGTCGCCGTAGGGATGCGTGAGGTTCTGGACGATGTGGGCCACGCGCAGCAGCTCGCGCCGCGTGCCGGCGAAGGTGGCCGCCGCCGGGTCGGTGGCCTTCCACTCCGTGATGACGTTGTGGTACGTGACGTCCTTGATCGTGTAGCTGGGCGGAATGAAATTCGGCGTGGCCGGGTTGCCCGGTCCGCGCTCGCCGTGGACGCTGTAGAACAGGCCGTTCTTCGCGAACTCGGGGTGGAAGGTGAAGCCGCTGAAGCCGCTCACCAGGCGGTTGTAGACCGCGTTGGGAAACGCCGCCGCCACGTCGGCGTAGATCGACACCTGGTTGTTGGCGCCGATCTGGTAGAGCCGCCCGCGCGAATCGTTCACGAACCGCCGCCCGTCGGGCAGGTCGCGGACGTAGTTGGGCCGGGCCCAACCGGCGGGCGACACGTCCTGATCGAGCGGCCGCAGGCCGCGCGTATCCGGCAGCCGCACGACGTCCCGGATTTCCACCGCCAGGCCGCGCTTCTGGACCGGGGCCGGGATCGGGTCGTCGGTGATCTGGCCGCCGACGGCCGGTGCGGACACGAGCGCCAACAGGCCAACGACGATCGACAGACGTGCGCGCATGAGGGTCCTCCTGAACCGGCTGGCCGCCCAGCCACGCGAAGCCTCACTGGCCCGCAGATGCTTATACCAGAAGATAATGTCGGGAATTTACAGGCCCGGAGATAGTGACCCGATTCCGGTCGGGCCTGAGCCGTGAGGAGCGGCACACGAATGATGAGTCATATCAGCCAGCGAACCCTGCGGGGCGGGGCCGCCCTGCTGCTGCTCGCCTCGGGAGGCCTGGTCGCCGCGCAGTCGGTCCGGCTGCCCGCCGATCTCGACGCCGAGTCCCGAGCCCGGCTGCCCTACCTGCAGCGCAAGGACTTCGACGAGGCCAGCCAGAAGACCTTCGACGTGCTGCCGGGACGGGGCCAGGACGGCGTGCTGCGCGGCCCGCTGGCGTTCGCCGCCTACAACCCCGGTGCCGCCAAGGCGCTCTTCGACCTGCACAACGCCGCCGTGGCCGGCTCGCTCACCCCGCACGAGCGGGAGCTCGCAATCATGGTGGCCTGCCGCGAGACCAACTACAGCCTCGAGTGGAACGGGCACGAGGCCGCGGCGCGGAAGGCGGGCGTGGATGCGAAGGTGCTCGACGTCGTGCGCACCAGCGGAGCGCTCACCGGCCTCGACGAGCGGGACGCCGCGGTGATCCGCTTCGGGCGCGAGATGTTCCGCGACAAGAAGATGGAGCCGGCGACGTTTGCCAAGGCGGTCGAGCTGTTCGGCCGCAAGGGCACCATGGATCTGGTGGCGGTGATGAACACCTACGCCGTCAGCGGGTTCTTCGCCATCGCGGTGGACGAGCGCGCGCCCGCCGGGCGGCTGGATCTGCTGTCGGCGCCGGTACGCTGACGTCGCAAACGGGGCCGGGGGTTCAGACCCGGTCCACTCGCGTGGCGCGCTGCCTTCTGTTCGACCTCGGGAACGTGCTCATCGACTTCGACCACCGGGTCGTGAGCCGCGAGCTCGCGCGTCTCGCCTCGCCGGCGCATCCGGTTGGCGCCGAAGCGATTCACGAGTACATCTTCGGCGACGCCGGACCGGCGTCGCCGAACGCGCAGATGGATCGCGGCTCCTTGTCGCTCGCGTCGCTGCACGCCAGCGTCGTCACCCGCTTTTCGCTCCCGGTGTCGCTGGACCAGTTCGATCACGCCTGGGCGTCGATCTTCGCGGCCGATCTCAACCGGGCGGTCGTCGATCGACTCACGGATCTCGCCTCGAACGGTTTCGACGTGCGGTTCTGTTCGAACACGAACGATGCCCACTGGTCCGTTGTGCGGTCGAAACACCCGCTGCTCGAGGAGTTCGACCGGAAGGGGC
>DATMDI010000227.1:0-24299 GCA_035557875.1 Vicinamibacterales bacterium | reverse complement strand
CTCATACGCCGCGGCGGCGTGCGCGGGCCGGGGTGAGGAGATCGATGCCCTCGCCCTTGGACTTGGTCTCGGGGGCCGTCGCCGGGGCTGGAGTCGTGCGGCGACGTACGGAAGCGCGGCGGCGCGGTGCCACGTCGCCCTGGTCGTCCGCGGCCGCGGGCACGGGTTCCGATGCCGCCGGCGCGGTGCGGCCCGCGGCGACGGCTTTCCACATCGCTTCGAGGAGGGCCGGGACGCCGTCGCCGGTCGCGCCGGAGATCCTGAGCAGCTTCAGCTTCTTGCGCTTCACGTGCGCCTCGAGCCGCTGCAGGCGATCGGGATCGTCGAGCGCGTCCAGCTTGTTGGCGACGGTGATCTGCGGCTTGGCGAAGACGTCGGCCGAGTACGACTTCAGCTCCTTGCGGATGATCTCGAAGTCGTCCACCGGCTCACGGCCGGTCTCGCTGGAGATGTCAACCAGATGCACCAGCACTTTGGTGCGTTCGATGTGCTTCAGGAACTGGTAGCCGAGTCCATGTCCTTCGTGGGCGCCCTCGATGAGTCCGGGCACGTCGGCGACGACGAAGCTGCGGTCGCCGCTCAACGACACGACGCCGAGGTTGGGCGCGAGCGTGGTGAAGGGGTAGTTGGCGATCTTCGGACGCGCGGCCGAGATGCGCGAGATGAGCGTGGACTTGCCGGCGTTGGGGAAGCCGATCAGGCCGACATCGGCGATCAGCTTCAGGCGCAGGTGGAGCAGCTTCTCCTCGCCGGGGACGCCGGGCTCGGTGCGCCGTGGTGCGCGGTTGGTGGACGAGACGAACCGTGCGTTGCCGCGTCCGCCCCGGCCGCCCTGGGCGACGAGCACGCGCTGCCCCTCCTCGACCAGATCGGCGAGCTCGGTCAGCGTGCCGTTCGCGGTCTTCTCGAAGACGAGCGTGCCGATCGGTACCGCGACGTCCAGGTCGTTGGCGGTCCACCCGGTACGGTTGGAGCCCTGGCCGTGCTGCCCGTGCCGGGCTTTGAACTCGGGGTGAAAGCGGAAATCGACGAGGGTGTTCTTCGTGGCCGCCGCGACGATGTAGATCGAGCCGCCGCCGCCGCCGTCGCCGCCATCGGGGCCGCCGCGCGGGACGAACTTCTCGCGGCGGAAACTGAGGCAGCCGTTGCCTCCGTCTCCGGCCATGACCTGGATGTCGACGTCGTCGACGAACATGCGGTTGTGCTGTAAGCGCCGAAGGCAGCAGAGGACTGCCATCGACGCGCCCGAGCGGGCGGCTTACTCGACCGGAATGACCGAGATCTTCCGGCCGTGCTGGCCGTGATCTTCGAAGCGCACTTTCCCGTCAGTCTTCGCGTAGATGGTGTGGTCCTTGCCCATCCCGGCGTTGAGGCCGGGTTCGAAGCGACGGCCCTTCTGCCGCACGAGGATCGATCCGCCGGTAACGACGTTGCCGTCGTGCCGCTTCACGCCGAGGCGCTGCGAGTTGCTGTCGCGCCCGTTACGGGAACTGCCCTGGCCTTTTTTGTGAGCCATCGCTACACCTGGATGTCGGTGATGCGCACGCGGGTGAAGATGCTGCGGTGCCCGCGCGTCTTCCGGAACCCCTTGCGGCGCTTCTTCTTGAACACGCGCAGCTTCGGGCCGCGCGCCTCGCCGTCCACAACGCCAACCACCTTGGCGCCGGACACGAACGGCGCCCCGGCGACCACGTCGCCCGCGCCCCTCTCGACGAGCAGCACCTGGTCGAAGGTGAAGGCCGAGCCCTGCTCGCCTGGCGTGCCGTCCACTTCCACCACGGCGCCGGGCGTCACCTTGAGCTGGCGGCCACGAGCCTGAACAATCGCGTACACGGGCAATACCTCTGCGTAGGACCCGCCCCTGTCAGGGGCAAAGAGGTCGATACAAAGAACTTAGCTTAGCAGAATTTCCCGGGCTACTGCAAAAGGATGCGGGTTCCCTTGATCTTCTGGCTGCTCAGGGTGCTGAGAAAGCTGGGAATCACCCGGTCCATCAGCTCGAAATACGAGGAAAGGGCGGGTGTGGCCTGGTTGGCGTTGTAGAGGATCTCCTCGCGGGCGGTCGTGGAGTGCATCACCGTGCCGGTTCGGCCGTCGATGAAGATGAACTTCGGGCTGAGGATGAAGCCCTTGCGCTCCTGGTAGGTGCGGACCGGCACGACGCGGCGGCGGCCGAACGAGTCGTAGACCTCTTCCTCGCGCTGCACGATCGAGTTGCGCTGATGCGGGGTGAAGAGCACGGTGCCGGTGACGATCAGCGGCTGCTGATACTCCTCGCCGATCTTCTTCCAGTACTCGACGTTGGCAAACAGGTTCGAGTAGGCGTCGAGATCCTTCTCGTCCTTCACCGCGGCAGGCGGTGCCTGCTCGGAGGAGCGGCCCTCGGCGGCCACGTCCTGGAGCGGCAGCGAGTCGGCGTCGATGACGCGCAGGCTCGACTTGGTGCGGAGCTGGCTGCGGAGCAGCCGCGTGGTCTCGAGGTTGCCGTCCACGTCGTCGGTGCCGCCAGAGATGAATCCGGCGACGAACACGCGCTGGAACCCCGACACGTCCATCGTGGCGCGGATAGGCGTCTCGATGGCGATCTCGGAATAGGTGCCGCACGCGGACGTGACCGCGACGGCCGCCAGGCTACAGACTATCTTTGCGAGTCGCGCGGTCATTGATTTCCCTGAACAGCTCGTAGTTCTGTTTGATGAGCGCGTTGTCCGGCTCGAGCTCCAGCGCCTTCTCGTAGGCACCGCGGGCTTTGGCCAGCTCGCCTTCGTGCTCGTAAGCAATGGCGAGGTTGTTCAGTGCGGCGGCGTAAGTGGGATCGAGCTGCGTGGCTCGCTCCCAGCGGTAGATGGCTTCGCGCCACAGCCCCCTCTGCGCAACCGCGATCCCGAACTCGACCTGTTTCTTGGCGTCGTCCCGGGCGTCCGCCCAAGCGGGCGACGCGGCCAGCGCCAGTAGCCCGGCGAGGACGACGGAGACAGTGCGCATGGGCGGAGAAGTTCTCACTATAGCGACGGGGTCTGCTGGGCGCAAGTGTTGCGACGTAACGAATCGAGAAAGAGCTGAGCAAGCCATGTGCCATGGTCGCTGCCTTGAAGTCGCTGGTTTTTCAAGGGTTTGACGTGCGGCTGTCCTCTCGGCCTTTCGGAAGACGTCCCCGCATCCTGGAGATCTGACCGCGGCAGGCTTCTGGAATGGCGCCTGCGCATGACACTCGACGAAGCCGTGGCGCTCTCGCTCGCCGAAAACCTGAGCCGACTCGAGCTCACGGCCAGGCTGCACGCCGGCGATCCGCTGCTGCGAGAGCGGGCGCAGCCGCTCCTCGAGCGGGCGCGGGAGGTTCGAGCGGCGGCGGCTTCGGCCGGCATCACCGCCGTAGCCTGGAACGATCCGCGCTATCCAGCGCGCCTGCTCGCCATTCCCGACTGCCCCCCGCTGCTGTGGTGCCGAGGCCGTCTCGACGCCTTCGCCGGTCCGGCCGTGGCGATCGTCGGGGCGCGCTCGGCGTCGGTGGCAGGTGTCGAGATCGCGGATCGCCTGGCCGCCGATCTGGCCGCCCGCGGCATCACCGTCGTGAGCGGTCTGGCGCGAGGCGTGGACGGCGCCGCCCACCGCGGCGCGGTGCGCGCCGGCCGCACCGTCGCGGTGATGGCGTCGGGCGCCGACCGAATCTACCCGCCCGAGCACGCGGCGCTGGCGCGTGAGATCACCGTCGCGGGGCTGGTCATCAGCGAGTACGGGCCGGGAACGGCGCCGCTGCCGTTCCGCTTCCCGCAGCGCAACCGGGTCATCAGCGCACTCGCCGACGCGGTCGTGGTCGTCGAAGCGTCGGAGCGATCGGGGTCGCTCATCACCGCTGCCTCCGCGCTCGACCAGGGTCGCGAGGTGATGGCCGTGCCGGGCAGCGTCCTCGGAGGGCGGAACCGCGGCGGCCACGCGCTCATACGCGACGGCGCAAAGATCGTCGAAGCTGCGGACGATATCGTAAGCGAGCTGCGTCACCTGCCGGGCTGGAACGCCCTCGCAGGGGCCGAAGCAAATGACGCAACGCCAACTGCTTACGGGCACGAAGTGCTGGGGCACATGAGCGTCGGACAGCTCTGCGTGCTCGATCAGTTGGCGGCGGTTTCCGGTCTCGCGGGACCGGCGCTTCTGGCCGTCCTGAGCGCGCTCGAGCTGTCGGGCAGAGTGCGGCGATTGCCCGGGGGCGGTTTTCTCCGCGTCTCGTGAACGTGCTAGTGTGCCCGATTGGAGACACTGCCCCGGAGGGTCCTGGGGTCCTCCCTCAACATCGTCCATGGCTAAGCCGCTCGTCATCGTCGAGTCGCCCACGAAGGCGAAAACCCTCGGCCGCTTCCTCGGTACGAAGTACCGCGTCGAAGCGAGCTACGGACACATTCGCGACCTCCCCGAATCGGCGGCCTCGGTTCCGAAAGAGATCAAGGACAAGGAGTGGGGCCGGCTCGGCGTGGACGTGGAGAGCGACTTCACCCCGTATTACGTGGTGCCGATCGAGAAGAAGAAGCAGGTGGCCCACCTCAAGAACGCAGTCAAAGAGGCCTCCGAGCTGCTCCTGGCAACCGACCCGGACCGCGAAGGCGAGTCGATCAGCTGGCACCTGAAAGAGGTGCTGCAGCCCAAGATCCCGGTGCGGCGGCTCGCCTTCCACGAGATCACCGAGGACGCCGTCAACGAGGCGCTCGAGCATCCGTCCGAGATCAACGAGAACCTGGTTCGCGCCCAGGAGAGCCGCCGCATCCTCGACCGGCTCTACGGCTACACGCTCTCGCCCGTGCTGTGGAAGAAGGTGCAGACCGGCCTCAGCGCCGGACGCGTGCAGAGCGTCGCCGTCCGCCTCATCGTCGAACGGGAAGAGGAGCGGCGGGCGTTCCGGTCGGCCGCGTATTGGGACCTCGAGGCCACGCTGCGGGGCGAGGGGCGCGAGTTCGTGGCCACGCTCACCAGGCTGGACGACAAGCGGATTGCGTCGGGCAAGGACTTCGACGCCCAGACCGGTGCGCTCAAGAACCAGAACGTGCGCCTGCTCGACGAAGCGGTCGCCACCACGCTGGTCGAGGCGGTGCGGCAGAACGTGCCGTGGCAGGTCACGTCGGTCGAGGCCAAGCCCGGATTCGAGCGCCCGGCCGCGCCGTTCACGACCTCCACGCTCACGCAGGAAGCCAGCCGCAAGCTCGGGTTCTCCACCGAGCGCACGATGCAGATCGCCCAGCGCCTGTTCCAGGGCGTGGACACCGGCGACGGCGAGATGGGTCTCATCACCTATCACCGCACCGACTCGACGACGCTGTCCGAGAAGGCGCTGAACGAGTCGGCACGGGTCATCAAGGAGATGTTCGGCGGCGAGTTCTATGACGCGCCGCGGCGCTATCAGACCCGGGTGAAGAACGCGCAGGAAGCGCACGAGGCGATCCGTCCGGCGGCGTTCCATCTCGCGCCCAGTCAGCTCGAACGGGTGCTCGACTCCGACGACCTCAAGGTCTACGAGTTGATCTGGAAGCGCACGATGGCGTCGCAGATGGTCGACGCGCGCGTGTTGCGCACCACCATCGAGCTCACGGCCAAGGGCGCCAACGGCGAGCCGGCGGTGTTCAGCGCCAGCGGCAAGGCGATCGAGTTCGCCGGCTTCCGCCGCGCCTACGTCGAGGGCTCGGACGATCCCGCCGCGGAGCTGGAAGAGCAGGAGAGCATCCTGCCGCAGTGCAAGGTCGGCGACCTCGTGCACGGCGAGGGCCCCGCGGGCGCTCCCGGGCTGGCGCTGGTCGGAACCGAGCCGAAGCGCCACGACACCACGCCGCCGGCGCGCTTCACCGAGGCCTCGCTCATCAAGGAGCTCGAGCGGCTCGGCATCGGCCGGCCGTCGACCTACGCGCCGACGATTGCCACCATCGTGCGCCGCGGCTACGTGTTCCGGCAGAACAAGGCGCTCGTACCCAGCTTCACCGCGTTTGCGGTCACGAAGCTGCTGCGCGAGCACTTCGGCGACTTCGTCGAAACCGATTTCACCGCCGAGATGGAAGAGGACCTCGACGAGATCTCGCGCGGTGAGCGCGAAATGATCGCCTTCCTCAAGGAGTTCTATTACGGCGACACGAAGCGCCGCGGCCTGCTGACCGCGGTTCAGCGGGGGGCCGAAAAGGCCGAGTACCCGGTGCTCGACCTTGGCATCGACCGCGAGAGCGGCGATCCCGTGCGGGTCCGCGTGGGCCGCTTCGGGCCGTTCGTTCAGGTCGGCGAAGGCGGGCCCGGGCGCACGGCGTCGCTGCCCGAAGAAGTGGCGCCGGCCGACCTCTCCGTCGAACGCGCGATGGAGCTGGTGCGCGCCAAGGCCGAGGGGCCGCGCGCGCTCGGCACCGATCCGGCCACCGCGCAGCAGGTGTACGTGATGAACGGCCGCTACGGCGCCTACGTCCAGCTCGGCGAAACCCCCGAAGGCAAGAAGGCCGAGAAGCCGAAGCGCTCGTCGCTCCAGGGCGGCATGACCGAGTCGACGATCACGCTCGAAGAAGCGCTGAAGCTTCTCTCGCTGCCGCGCGTCGTCGGATTGCACCCCGACGACAACGAGCCGATCTCGACCAACTTCGGGCGCTTCGGTCCGTACGTGAAACATGGCGACGAGTTCCGGTCGCTCGAATCCGAGGAGCAGGTCTTCGGCATCAGCTTCGACGACGCGCTGGCGCTGATTCGCGCGCCGAAGGAGTCGCGGCGCCGCGGGCAGGGCGGATCGAAGAAGACGCTGCGCGAGCTCACGCACGAGGGCGCCACGATCAAGCTGCTCGCCGGCCGCTACGGCCCGTACGTAACCGACGGCACCATCAACGCGTCGCTGCCGAAAACGGCCGATCCGAACGGCCTCACCTTCGCGCAGGCCACGGAACTGCTGAACGCCAGGCGCGACATGGCGCCGGCGCCCAAGCGCGCTGGTGGCTTCAAGCGCAGGGCTGCCGTGGCACCGAAGACCGCCAAGGCGAAGAGCGCGCGGAAGAAAGCCTCGTAACGCGGGGATGATCGTAGGGGACGGCTTCAGCCGGCCCTGGTACGCCTGAAGGTGTACCGCGGCTCCTCCCGTCGCGCGTGACAGGGCTCGTCGCTTCGCCGGCCCGTCCTCGACGAGGGTTTGCTCAGACGTACAAGCAGGCCGGCTGGACACGACCGTCGCTGACGGAGGTCTTCGCCCCCCCGCGCCCGGACCGGTCCACAATAGGGTGGATGGTCCATGTCATCGGTGGAGGTCTCGCCGGGTCCGAAGCCTCGTGGCAGGCGGCCGAGCAGGGCGTGCCCGTCGTGCTCCACGAGATGCGGCCGGTGCGGCCGACCGAGGTGCACAAGACCGATCGGCTCGCCGAGCTCGTGTGCTCCAACTCCTTCCGCGGCGACAAGCTCGATAACGCCGTCGGCCTGCTCAAAGAGGAAATGCGGCGGCTCGGGTCGCTGGTGATGCGGGCGGCCGATGCGCACCGGGTGCCGGCCGGCGCGGCGCTGGCAGTAGACCGTGAGCGGTTCGCGCAGGCCGTCACCGACGCCATCGCCACGCACCCGCGCATCACGATCGTGCGCGAAGAAGTGGCGCGCGTCCCGGCCGATCCGGCGATGTTTCCGCTCGTCATCGCCACCGGGCCACTCACGAGCGCCGCCCTCTCGGCCGACATCGCGGCGCTCGTCGGCGGCGATCACCTGTACTTCTACGACGCCGTCAGTCCCATCGTCCTTGCCGAGACGATCGACCACAGCAAGGTATTCCGCGCCTCGCGCTGGGGGCGCAGCCTGAGAAGGGCAGACCCGGAGGCCGGGGCTAAAGACCCGCAGCCACGAACGACCGACGTAGGGCGGGGCTTCAGCCCCGCCGACACTGCGGAGGCCGGCCCGGCCTGCGGCGTTGACGACGGCGAGGGCGATTATTTGAACTGCCCGTTGACGCGCGAGGAGTACGCGGCGTTCTACGCGGCGCTGACGACCGCCGAATCGGCCACGGTCCACGACTTCGAGAAGGAGATCTTCTTCGAGGGCTGTCTCCCCATCGAGGTGATGGCGCACCGCGGCACCGACACGCTGCGGTTCGGCCCGATGAAGCCGGTGGGCCTCGTCGATCCACGGAGCGGCCGCACGCCGTACGCGGTGGTGCAGCTGCGCCAGGACAACATCGCCGGCGATCACTACAGCCTGGTCGGCTTCCAGACCCAGCTCAAATGGGGCGAGCAGGCGCGCGTCCTGCGCATGATTCCCGGGCTCGAGCAGGCCGAGTTCGTGCGCTTCGGCATCGTGCACCGCAACACCTACATCAACGGCCCCACGGTGCTGCGCCCCACCTGGCAGGTGAAGTCGCGCGACGACCTGTTCTTCGCCGGGCAGATCTCCGGTGTCGAGGGCTACGTGGAGTCGGCGGCGTCCGGGCTGATTGCCGGGATCAATGCCGCGGCGGTGGCGCGGGGCGAGGCGCCGCGGGTGCCGCCGCGCGAGACCGCGATCGGGGCACTGGGGCACTACGTGTCGCACGCCGATCCACGCCACTACCAGCCCACCAACATCACGTTCGGGATCATGCCGCCGCCCGACGCCGGCGGCGGCCGCAGCCGCAAGGCCGATCGCAAGGCGGCCACCAGCGAGCGCGCGCTTCGCGTGCTCGGCGAGTGGATGGCCCCGACGGCGGTCTCGTGACCACCGAGCTGCGCGCGTTCCTGGATCACCTCGGCCTGAACCGCAACGCGTCCGCCCACACGGTGGACGCCTACGCCAGCGACATCGCCCAGTTCCTGCAGTTTGCCGCGCAGGGGCGCGGGTGCGCTCCCGAGGAACTGCGGCCGGCGCAGGTCGACCTCGCGTCGATACGCGCGTTCATGGCCGAACTCCATCGCCTGGGCCACGCGCGGACGTCGGTGTCGCGAAAGCTCTCGGCGCTGCGCGCGTTCGGGCGCTACCTGCGCCGTGAGGGGATCATCGAGATCGATCCGGCGTCGCTCGCGGTGTCACCCAAGAGCGAGCAGAAGGTGCCCGCCCACCTGTCCGTGGACGAAATGACGCGGCTGCTCGACATGCCGGACCAGGGCGAGCCGCTGGGCCGGCGCGATCGCGCGATCCTCGAGCTGTTCTACGCGTCGGGGCTGCGGTTGAGCGAGCTGGTGCAGCTCGATCTCGAGGACGTGAACCTGAGCGCGCGCATCGTCCGGGTGATGGGGAAGGGGCGCAAGGAACGGCTGGTACCGTTCAACACCAGCACCAGGACCGCGCTGGCGGCCTGGCTCACGGACCGCGCGGCGCTGCGCGAGACGGCGCTTGCCGGCAGCGCCGCCCGCGACCCCGCGCCGCGGCGCGGCGGCGAGTCACGACGCGAGCCGATGTTCGTCAACTTCCGCGGCACCCGCCTGACCGGCCGCAGCGTGCAGCGGCTGGTCGCGCACTACGTCACTGGCTGCAGCAGCCGCTTCGGCATCAGCCCGCACGCCTTGCGGCATTCCTTTGCCACGCACCTGCTCGAACACGGTGCGGATCTGCGCGCCATTCAGGAGCTGCTCGGACACGTGCAGCTCTCCACCACCCAGCGTTACACCCACGTGAACGTCGCCCAGCTCCAGGCCGCGTATCGAAAGGCGCATCCGCGGGCTAAATAGGGCGGGTAAGGCGGGTGAGGCGGGTAGGGAGAGTGTCGCTGCGCTACGCTATCGCCATGACGCGTGGTCTTCTCGTCGCCGTGGCGGTCGCCCTCGCGGCAGGTACCGCGTCGGCCCAGTGGATCAATCATCCGACGCCGGGCGTGCCGCGGCTGCCCGACGGCAAGCCGAATCTCGAGGCGCCGGCGCCGCGCGCCGCGGATGGCAAGCCGGATCTCTCGGGCATCTGGTATCTGCACTTCGACAAGTGTGGACCCTTCGGGTGCGCCGACTACCAGCCCGGGCCCGAGTTCCTCGACTTCGGCGCCGATCTGCCGGGCGGGCTGCCGTATCTGCCGTGGGCGGCGGCGCTCGTGAAGGAGCGCCAGGCGGGGTTCGCGAAAGACGATCCGATTGGCCTCTGCCGCCCCGGCGGATTCTTCCGTTTCCACACCTACCCGCCGCCCCGCAAAGTGCTGCAGCTGCCCAACCTCGTGCTGATCCTCTCGGAGCGCGACGTCACCTACCGGCAGATCTTCGTGGACGGGCGCGCGCTGCCAACCGATCCGGAACCGACCTGGAACGGCTACTCGGTGGCACGCTGGGAAGGGGACACGCTGGTGGTGCAGACCAACGGCCTGCGCGACGACACGTGGATCGATCGCAAGGGCAGTCCGCTCACGGCCGCCGCGCGTGTCACCGAGCGGTTCCGCCGCGTGAGCTTCGGCCGGCTCGATATCGAGGTGACCGTCGACGATCCCAAGGCGTACTCACGCCCGTGGACGGTGACGTTGAACCAGGACCTGGCGGTGGATACCGAACTGCTCGACTACCACTGCACCGACAACGAACGCGCACGGCTCGATGGCAAGTGACTCGCCCGCCTGGCGATCAGTACGCCGGGGGCGCCAGTTCCTCCTCCTGCGGGCGCATCATCATGGATGAACGGCCGCGGCGCGGGAAGTCGATGCCGAGGGTCTTGATCTTGTAGTTCATCACGCGCGGGCTGATGGCGAGCAGCTCCGCGGCGTCCTTCTGCACCCAGTTCGACATCTTGAGGGCTTCGATGAGCGCCATCCGCTCGATCTCCTCGAGCGCGATGCCGGTAGGCGGAATCTTGATCACCGACTGGCTGTCACGGGACGTGCCGAGCGTGCCAGTCTCGCCCAGGCGCAGGTCATCGGCCGAGATATGCGCGCCGTCGGCCAGCAGCATGGCGCGCTCGATGGCGTTCTCGAGCTCGCGGATGTTGCCGGGCCAGTGGTAGCGCATCAACAGCTTGAGCGCGTCGGGTGACAGGCCGTCGATCTTCTTCTTCAGCTCGCCGGCGAAGCGGTTGATGAAGAAGGTGGCGAGCGCCGCGATGTCGTCCTTGCGCTCGCGCAGCGGCGGCATCTCGATGGTGACGACGTTGAGGCGGTAGAAGAGGTCCTCACGGAAGGCGCCTGCATCCACCATGGTCGGCAGGTCGCGGTTGGTCGCGGCGATGAGGCGCACGTCCACCTTGATGGTGCGGGTGCCGCCGAGCCGCTCGAACTCGTGCTCCTGCAGCACGCGCAGGATCTTGGCCTGGGTGTTCGGGCTCATGTCCCCGATTTCGTCGAGGAAGAGCGTGCCGCCGTCGGCCTGCTCGAAGCGGCCGATGCGCTGCTTGTCGGCGCCGGTGAAGGCACCCTTCTCGTGGCCGAAGAGCTCCGACTCGAGCAGGTTCTCCTGCAACGCGGCGCAGTTCACCTTGATGAAGCTGCGGCTGTTGCGCTGCGAGTTGTGATGGACCGCGCCGGCGATCAGCTCCTTGCCGGTGCCGGTCTCGCCGCGCACGAGCACGGTGGTGTTGCTCTTGGCGACCTTCTTCACCACGCCGAGCACGGCCGCGAGCGCCCCACTCGACCCGATGATGTTGTCGAACTCGTAGATGCCGCCCTGCGCGTGCCGCAGGTAGTCGATCTCGTGCTGCATGCGACGGAGCTCGAGCGCCTTCTGGACCTTGACCTCCATCTCCTCGATCTCGAACGGCTTCTGGACGTAGTCGAACGCGCCGGCCTTCATCGCCTCGACGGCCGTGTTGACGGAACCGAACGCGGTCATCAGCACGACTGAGCATGCCGGGTGGAGCGCCTTGGCGGTCTTGAGCACGTCGATGCCGGTGCTGCCGCCCATGCGGAGATCGCTCACGACGACGTCATAGGCGCCCTCGTGCAGCTTTTCGATTGCCGCGTTGCCGTTCGGCGCTTCGTCGACTTCGTGCCCGTTTTCGGCCAGCGACTGCGCCAGCGTGCGGCGCAGCGTCTCGTGGTCGTCGGCGATCAGAATCCGTCCCATTCAGTGGTCCCTCTGTCCTGTGCCCGTGCGCCCGCCGCAGACGTCTGCGCTCGTGCTCACAGCCCATCCTCGATGCCGGCCAGCGGCAGCGTGACCCGCACCCGAGTCCCCTCCGACGAGGTCTGGAGGTCGAGGCGCCCGTCGTGCGCGTCCACGATGCGCTTCACGATCGCCAGCCCGAGTCCCGATCCCTGAGGCTTGGTGGTGAAAAAGATGTCGAAGACCTTTTCACGCACGTCCGCGGGAATCCCCGGGCCGTCGTCCGCGACTTCCACCAGGATGGCGTCGCGTCCGCCTCCGACGCCCTGGAGGCGGGTTTCGCTCGCCGTCACGCACACGCGCCCCTCGCCATCGAGGGCCTCGTAGGCGTTGACGATCAAGTTCGTGAGGACTTGTGTGAGCTGATGCTTGTCCGCCCGGATCTGCGGCAACGTCGGCGGCACGCGCGTCTCCACTTCGATGCTCCCGCGCCTGCCTTTCGCATCGGCATGCTGCACGGCGGCTTGAGCTGCGTCACACAGCTGAGTTGGCTCGACTTGCAGCCGGATCGGACGCACGAAGTCGAGCACTTCCTGCACGATGGCGTTGGCCATCTTGGCTTCGCCGATGATGTCGGTGAGCATGCTCTGCAGTTCCGGTGCGTCGCCGACCTTGCGGCGGAGATGCCCGGCCATCACCTCGATGCCGGCGAGCGGGTTTTTCACCTCGTGCGCGAACACGGCGGCAAGCTCGCCGATCGCCACCAGGCGATCGCGCAGGCGCTCACGTTCGTTCAACTGCTCGACGCGCGTGAGGTCCTTGAAGAACATCGATGCCCCGACCAGTTGCCCCCGGTCGTCGGTGATGTGCGACAAGGTGTAGCCGATGACCTTGCCCGACGGCTTGAGCCGCATCTCGGCTCGGTTCTGGAGGTGGTCGCGTTCGAACACGTCGGCAAGCACGAAGAGGATCTCGGGATGGTGCTCGAACGCTTCCGCGATCGGACGGCCGAGCTGGCGCTGGCCGTCGCGGAGGCCGAGCACCTCGCACGCGATGTCGTTGATGAGCAACAGCGTGCCTTCACGGGTGATCGCGAGCACGCCATTGCGCATGCCGGCCACCATGTACTTGTAGAAGTCGCCCTCGATCCCTCCGGCCAGACCGGCACTGAGGCGGCGCTGCGGCACCGGAGGGTGCTTGGCGGCCGTGCGGCGGCGCGACGAAGCGGATTGCGTCAAGGAGTTGCTCTGCACTTGGCGTATGCCTGGCCGCTTCCACGGGGCAAATGACGTGCCCTGGTCCGCTGGCCCGGATCCACCGTCAATTCGTGGCGCCGCGTCACGGTACGGCTCACGCCGCCGCGGTCGCCCGCTTACAGATCCGTTTATCGGTAACAGTCTTGGTAGGACGAGATGGGACGCGCCCCGGGGAGGTTAGTCGGCTGCCTGCTCGGCTGCGTGGTTCTGCAACGCCTCCCACTGCGCCATCAGGTCGCCGACTTGCCACATCAGCGCTTGATGGCGATCGATCACCGGCTTCGATCGCGTGGAATTCTCGTAGAAACCCGCCTCCGACATCGCCGCTTCGAGCTGCTTCACCTCGGCCTCGGTCGACGCGATGCGCGACTCGAGATCCGCGATGCGCTTGCGCAGCGTTTCCTGGTCCCGCTGCTTCTTCTTCCGCTCCGCCTCGAGCCTCTTCCGCTCTTCACGATCCTGCTGCGCGGCGTTGGCAGCAGCCTTTTCAGGCGCTTTCGCCTCAGCCTTGAGCCCTGAGCCTTGAGCCCCGCCTTGAGCCTTGAGCCCTGAGCCCTGAGCCTTCTGGGGTGTCGCCCCGCCGTCAGATTTTTTCGCCGCAGGTGCGGCCGCCTGGGTCTTAGCCTTCGGCTGCGGTGGTGCCGGTGCAGGGCGGGCGAGGCCCTCTTCCCGGGCCTTCTTGCTCCAGAGAAATTCCGTGTAGGTGCCGGGATATACCACCGCCCCGCCGTGGCCGATCTCGATGATCTTGGTGGCGAGCTTCTCCACGAAGTAGCGGTCGTGCGACACCAGGATGAGGGTGCCGCCGTAGTCCTCGAGCGCCTCGAGCAGCACGTCCTTCGAATCGAGGTCCAGGTGATTGGTGGGCTCGTCGAGCAGCAGGGTATTCGACGGGCGCAGCAGCATCCGCGCCACGGCCAGCCGGGTGCGCTCGCCGCCCGACAGGACCCCGGCCTTCTTGTGGATGTCGTCGCCCGAGAACAGGAAGCCGCCGAGGATGTTGCGAATCGCCGGCACCATGTCGTTCGACGATCCGGCTTCGAGCGTCTCGTAGACCGTGAGCGCCGGATTCAGCCGCACGGCTTCGTCCTGGGCGAAGTACTCCATCACCACCTGGTGGCCGGCCGTCAACGTGCCCCCGTCGGGCGCCTCGGACTGCGACAGCATGCGCATCAAGGTGGACTTGCCCGCACCGTTGGGGCCGACGAGGGCGATGCGGTCGCCGCGCTCGATGTGCAGGTTGACGTCCGTGAACACCGTGACCGCTTGCCCTCCGGAGCCCGGCGGAGGAGGGTAGGCCTTGTGCACGTGCTTCAACTCCAGCACCGTGCGCCCGCTCTTGGCGCAGGTCGGGAAGGTGAAGTGGATGCGCTTGCGTTCCGGTGGCACCTCGATCGGCACCACCTTGTCGAGGAGCTTGATCCGGCTCTGTACCTGCGCCGCTTTCGTCGCCTGATAGCGGAAGCGGTTGATGAACATCTCGACGCGGGCGACCTCTTCGTCCTGGTCCTTTTTGGCCTGCCGGAGCCGCTCGAGCATCGCGTCGCGCTGCACGATGTACTTGGAGTAGTTGCCGACGTAGTCGTCGAGGTGGCGCAGGTGCAGGTCGGTGATGCGGGTGACGACCGCATCGAGGAAGTAGCGATCGTGCGAGACGAGAATCACGGCATACGGATACGCGCTCAGGTACTCCTCGAGCCAGTTGCGCGCCTCGAGGTCGAGGTGGTTCGTGGGCTCGTCGAGCAGCAGCAGGTTGGGCCGTCCGAGCAGGAGCTTGGCCAGGGCAATGCGCATCTGCCAGCCGCCGGAAAACGTTTCGGCCGGCCGTACTGCGTCGTCGGTGCTGAACCCGAGCCCGCGCAGCACCGTGGCGATGCGCAGGTCCATGCTGTAGCCGTCGCCCAGGCGGAAGCGATCCTGGAGGTCCGAGTAGCGGTGGAGCATCACCTCGTGCTCGGCGTCCGGCACCGTCGCGTCGCCCAGGCGGTGCTCGATGTCGTGCATCTCCGCCTTCATGTCGAGGAGCGGCTGGAAGGCGCTGCTCGCCTCCTCGAACACGGTGCGGCCCGAGTGGGTGAGGCCGTCCTGCGGCAGGTAGCCGATGGTCAGCCCTGCCGGCTTCACGACGGTGCCGTCGTCCGGGTCCTCCAGGCCGGCCAGCATCTTGAGCAGCGTGGTCTTGCCGGCGCCGTTCGGGCCGCACAGCCCCACGCGATCGCCGTCGCCGATCTGCCAGGTGACGTGTTCGAGGAGCGTCCGGACGCCGAAGGTCTTGGTGATGTCTGCGAGTTGAATCAAGGGCTCTGCTATCGATCTTATACCGGCCGATGCGGGTTAAACGCCAGCCGGCCAATGAGTTAGTCCGCCTCCCTGGGGGCCGGGCGCGGCGGCGGTATGATCGGCCGGAAGGCCGGCCGCCGCGATCGGCCGTCTTACTGGGTGCCGGTGCACGTTTCGGGCGTAATGACCTGGACTGACGAGGAGCTCGTCGCCCGCTCCAGAACGGGCGACATGGACAGCTTCAATCAGCTCATCCTGCGATGGGAGCGTCCGATCTATGCCTTGGCGTACCGGGTCATCGGGCAGGAAGAGGATGCCCGTGACGTCGCCCAGGAAACCTTCCTGCGGGCGTTCCGGGCCTTGCCGGGCTTCAAGGGCCAGGCAAAATTCTCGTCCTGGATCTATCGTATCGCGCTGAATCTGTGCCGGGACTGGATCCGGCGCAAGCGGCGGACGCCCGTGTCGCAGCTCGCGGAGGACGTGGACCTCTCGGAGCTCGCGGCCGAGCGCGGGCCGAGCGAGTCGGTCGAGGATCTGGTCGCGCGGCAGGAACTGAGCGCGATCGTCGAAGAAGCGATGGCCCTGCTGCCGGAGGAACAGCGGACGGCGGTGATCCTGAAGGAGTACCACGGCATGACCTTCCAGGAGATCGCTGATCTGCAGGGGTGCCCCTTGAGCACGGTGAAGACGCGGCTCTATCAAGGGCTGTCGGTGCTCCGGAAGCACTTGAAGGACAGGAGCCTGATGCCGCCCGCGGGACAGGCGGTCCGGGTTCGCGAGCATTAGCGCGAGCGGATGCGAGCAAGAGATCGCGAGCGGATGCGAGCAAAAAATATAGTGGAGTGAACTGAGAGTCGGCAATGCACAACGAAGATCACAACCCACTGAATCGCAGTCCCTACTGCGGCGATCCGGGCGCGCTCGTCAGCTATCTCTACAACGATGGCAGCGCCGACGAGTTGGCGGCTATCGCGGCCCACGTACACGATTGCGACGCGTGCTCGCGCGAGCTCGCGCTGCTCGGCGACACCCGCGACGTGCTCTCGGCGTGGTCGCCGCCGCAGACCGAGCTCGGCTTCACGTTGTCGCCGTCGGATGTCGGACCCATGGCGGCGTCGTCGACGGCGCCGGTGCTCGCTGGCACCACACTGTCCGGCACCGCTCTATCAGGTGCTGCGGCCGGGCTTTCGGTGCCGTGGTGGCGGCAGTCCACTCCGGTGTGGATGCAGGCGGTGGCGGCGACGGTAGTGTTTGGCGCCGGCCTCGCCGTCGGCGTTTCCGGCCGCAACCCCGCGCCCGCGGTGGCGCCCGTGAGTGCCGGCGCTGCGGCGGTCACGCGCACCGAGTTGAACGACCTCGCCACGAGCCTGCGCGCCGAGTTGGCGCGCGTGTCGGCGGCACCGGCGCCGGCTCCCGTGCAGACGGCCACGCGTGTCGATGAGGAAGCGCTGCTGCGCCGCGTGCAGACCCTGGTCACCGACAGCGAAGAGCGCCAGCGCCGCGAACTGGCCTTGCGCACCACGCAGGTGCTGCGCGATATGGAGATCCAGCGCAAGGTGGACATGGCGACGGTGCAGCAGAACATCGGCCAGATACAGGGCACCACAGGCGCCGAGCTGCTGAAGCAGCGCGAGCTGTACAACATGCTGATGAACAACGCGTCGCTGCGGGGCGGAGCGCGGTGATGCGGGTCGCCTGTCTCGTGAGGCCCCGCGGCCGTGTCCTGACGGCCGCGTGTGCGACGGCAGCCGCCGTCTCGCTGTGGAACGGCGCCGCCGCCGCGCAGACGCCGCCACGGCCCCGCCCCGCCGAGGTCGAACAGATCCGCCAGCGCCAGCGCATCTCGTTGATGGAGGGCGTGCTCGAGCGCGCGGTAGCCAACGGTGCCGACAACCTGCTGCGGCAAGTGAAGCACTTCATGCCCGAGGTGCCGATGCTCACGGGGGCGCCCGAGGTGCGCGGCTTCCGGCTCGACGGCTACGGCGTGTTCTTCGACGTCGAGGTGCCGGCGCTGCGCCTGCCGCTGGCGTGGACGCTGCGCTACGTGGTCGACGGCAACCGCCTCGCCGTCAACGCCGCGCTGGCGCAGTTGCGTGCGCTCGTGCTCGAGCAGCCGGCGCAGGAGCGCGAACGCCTCGAAACCCTGGTGCGCCAGATGGAGCAGCGCGGCCTGCCGACGTCGGCGTCGGGGGAGGTCGATCCCGCCGTGGTGCGCGACCCCAACGAAGCCTACACGCGCTCGGTGAAGGAAGCCCTCGTCGACGCCATGCTCGAGAGCAGCGGCCCGCTGAACCTGGCATCCGACGAGTGGCTGACGGTCGCGGCGCGCGACAACGTGCCGGCGGACCCGCTGGTGCCAGGCGACTCCACCGAGGGCAACACGGTGATCTTCCGCGTTCGGGGCAGCGATCTGGCGGCGTTCCGATCCGGCACGCTGACGCTCGAGGACGCGCGGAAGAAGGTCGAAGCGAAGGAGAACTAGTCCGCTTCCACGGGCTCGCGGCGCGCCCGGCGCGCCCGCCCATGGGAACCGTCCCGCGGGCACCGGTGTCCTACTCACTGCCATGTCCTACAATGCCGCGATGCGTTCGCGCCTTTACCCGGCCGGGTTCGCCCTCTGTCTGGCTCTCGTGCTGCTCGTGCCCGGGTGCCGCCGTACGCGGTACGTCGAGAACGATCTCAAGCTCGTCGACGTGAAGACCGGCTGGTACGACGCCGGCATCGTGGGTGGGCAGAACAAGATCGTCCCAAACATTACGCTGAGGCTCCAGAACATTTCCAATGAGGCCATCAGCCGCGTGCAGGTGCTGGCCGTGTTCCAGCGAGTCGGCGAAGACAAGGACTGGGGCCCGGGCGTCTTCGTGATTGCCATCAATGGCGATGGCCTCGACCCAGGCAAGACCGGCGGCCAGTTGGTGCTGCGCTCGACGATCGGCTATACGGGGCCGCAGTCGCGGGCGCAACTGCTGCAGAATCGCGAGTTCGTCGACGCCAAGGTGAGAGTGCTCGGCAAGCACGGCTCGCGCGAGTGGATCAAGATGGGCGAGTACACCGTCGATCGCCACCTCCTCGCGCCCGCCGAATAGCGCCCGCACCGCGGCGGGGCGCCACATATAATCCCGCGGTGCCGACCCAGACGCCGTCCTCGTCCCCCGCCGTGCTCGAACGGCGTCTCAGCCCGTTCGATGCCGCAGCCATTATCGTCGCCAACGTCATCGGCGGCGGCATTCTGTTCCGCTCGCCCGCGGTCGCCGCCGCGATTCCGGACGCCATGTGGTTCCTGCTCGCGTGGGTCGCGGGAGGCGTGCTGGCGTTCATGGGGGCAATGGCCTACGCCGAGCTCGCGGCGCTGCGCCCGAAAGCCGGCGGCGAGTACGTGTACCTCCGCGAAGCCTACGGGCCGCTCGCCGGCTTTCTGACCGGTTGGACCTCCTTCGTTGCCGGCTTCAGCGGCGCCATCGCCGCCAGCGCCGTGTTCTTCATCGTGACGCTCGACCGCTTCGTGCCCGGCATCGCCAACGGCGCCGCGCTGCTGGCGATCCCCGTTCCGCTGACGTCGTTCGCGGTCACGTTCTCGATTCACACCCTCGCCGCGAGCGGCCTCATCGTCCTGTTCGCCCTCATTCACATCGTCGGCGTCGGCCCGGGGCGCGCCGCCAGCAACGGGTTGACGACGCTGAAGATCGTGGCGTTCGTGGTGTTCATCGTTTTCGGGCTGACGGCTGGGACCGGGTCGCCGTCGAACCTCACGCAGTCGGTGGGTCCCGTCACCCTCACAGGTTGGATGTTCGCGATGATTCCGGTGATGTTCACCTACTCCGGCTGGAACGCGGCCTCGTACATGGCCGAGGAGATCCGCGACCCGGGCCGCAACGTCCCCAAGGCGCTCATTCTCGGCACGGCAGGCGTCATCGTCATCTACCTGCTCATCAACGTGCTGTACCTGTATGTGGTTCCGATCGGTGAACTCGCCGCGACTCAGGGCAGCGTGCTCGACGTCGTGGCCGATCGGCTGCTGGGTCAACGCGCCGGCAACGTCATGGCGGTCGTGGCGATGGTCAGCCTCGCCGCGGGCATCAACGCCTGGACCTTCGCGGGCCCGCGCGTCTACTTCGCGATGGCGCGCGACGGCCTGTTCTTCAAGAGCGCCGCCCGGGTGCACCCGAAATACAAGACCCCTGCGGCGTCGATCATCGCGCAGGCGGCGTTTTCGATTCTGCTCGTGCTGACCGGCAGCCTCGACTCGATCGCCAACTACGTCGGGTTCGCGATCACGCTGTTTGCCGGAACGGCCGTCGCCGCCATCTTCGTCCTGCGGGCCCGCGAGCCACAGGCGCCGCGTCCGTACCGTGCCTGGGGCTACCCGGTGACGCCGGCGATCTTCGTGCTGGTCAGCGCGGCGATTGTGCTCAACGCGCTCTACACGGACCCGCTCGTAACGGGCGCCGGCGCGGCGATCATCCTCGCGGGCGTGCCGCTCTACTACTACTTCAAGAAGGCCGGCGCTTCGCGCCGGTGAGGCGCGTCGGGTGGGTGGGGCGGGCAAGACCCGCGGAGTCTATTGCTGCGGAACGAGCTCGCCGCGATACGTGGTGGTGCGGCCCGGCTGCACGTGGACGTCGAAGTCGAGTGGCGCGAATCCCGGAAGCGTGACCTGCACCCGGTAGTTGCCGGTCTCGAGCCGCAGGCCCTGCAGCCGTCCGTCGAAGTCGTCCACGACGCCGGCGTAGTAGCCGTCGATGTAGACCTCCGCTTCCCGCGGCTGCATGTCGAGCCGCAGCTTGCCGAGGTCGCTGGCGGCGTTCCCGCCGTTGTAGTACGCCCCCGACTGCCACGCGTGATTGCTCCAGTAGAACGCGCCCGTGTAGTAGGGGTCGTAATACGAGTACCCGTAGTAGGGGTACGGATAGCCGTAATAGCGAGCGGGATAGCCGTAACGGTATGCCGGGTAGCGGTAGACGTAGTAGTTCTGGCCCGGCTTCACGTAGACGCGGTGGTCGCCGTCGCGGTAGTACGGCGTCGGACCAGTGCGCGGCACGGCGTAGCGGCCGTTCGCGTCGTATCGTCCGTCGGGGCGGCCGTCGGCGCGTCGCTCGCTGCTGGCGGAGGCCAGCGGCTGGCGGCGCGGCTGCGCCTGCGGCGGCGGGGGCGCGACCTCGCGTTGCTCAGTCGGCGGCGTCACCTCGCGGCGCCCGTTGTCGCGCTGCGCGGTGCGTCCGCCTTCGCGGGGCGCCTGCTGCACACGGCCCCCTTCTCGCGGCGCCGCGGTGCGCTGGCCGTCGCTGCGGCCGCTCTGGCTCGTGCTGCCGCCTCCGCCGCCCTCACCTCGCGGTGTCCTGCGCTGGCGGTCCTGGGCAGTGGCCGGCGGAGCCAGTGCAACCAGGGTCGCCAGCACGGCCGTGGCGACGAAAGCAGGGGCACGCATGCCAGTCAGAGAGCAACACCCCTGCCAGCTCTGGCGGACGGTTTTCCCGGAAGAATGATGGGCGAACGCCCCCAAAGAACGCGGGTCTGTCCTCCAGGGGCCCTTCCGGCTGACGCCGCATCAGGACATCGGAGCGATGACATACTGGCGGGGTGATTCACGCTACGACGATCCTGGCCGTGCGCCATGGCGGCCAGACCGTGCTGGCCGGTGACGGCCAGGTCACCTTCGGCAACACCGTGATGAAGCAGAGCGCGCGGAAGATCCGGCGCCTCTACAACGACTCGGTCCTGGCGGGGTTCGCGGGGTCGGCCGCCGACGCTTTCGCGCTGTTTGCCCGTTTCGAAGCCAAGCTGGAGCAGTACCGCGGCAATCTCGAACGTGCCTCGGTGGAACTGGCCAAGGACTGGCGCAGCGACCGCATCCTGCGGCGGCTGGAGGCCATGCTGATCGTCGCCGACAAGTCGTCCACCTTCCTGCTGTCGGGAACCGGTGATCTGATCGAACCCGACGACGGCGTCGTGGCGGTGGGATCCGGCGGTCCGTACGCGCTGGCCGCGGCCAAGGCGCTGGTGCTCCATAGCGGGCTGAGCGCCCGCGACATCGCCGAGCAGGCGATGGCGATTGCCGGCGACATCTGCATCTACACCAACCGGACCCTCACGGTCGAAGAGCTCTAGGATCCTGCCCGTGCCCATCTTGCTCCCCGAGCGCAGCGCCACGTCGGTCGGTTCGCTGACGCCCCGGCAGATCGTCGCCGAACTCGACAAGTTCGTCATCGGCCAGGCCAAGGCCAAGCGCGCCGTGGCCATCGCGCTCCGCAACCGGGTGCGCCGCCAGCGGCTGCCGAGCGACATTGCCGAGGAGGTGACGCCGAAGAACATCCTGATGATCGGACCGACCGGCGTCGGCAAGACCGAGATCGCCCGGCGCCTGGCGCGGCTGGCGCAGTCGCCCTTCATCAAGGTCGAGGCCTCGAAATTCACCGAGGTCGGCTACGTCGGCCGCGACGTCGAATCGATGGTGCGCGACCTGGTGCAGCTGGCGGTGGACATGGTGCGCTCGGAGAAGGCCGACGAGGTGCAGGAGAAGGCGCGGCAGGCCGCCGAGGAGCGGCTGCTGGACCTGCTGCTGCCGCCCACGCGCGGCGTGGCCGCGGCGGCCGCCGACGCGGCGGGCACGCCCGTGGACCCGGCGAGCCGCTCGCGCGAGCGGCTGCGCGAACAGTTGCGCGAGCACCGGCTCGACGAGCGCACCCTCGAAATCGACGCCGCCCAGGCGCCGATGCCGTCGTTCGAGGTCGTCGCCGGGTCGTCGATGGAGGAGATCGGCTCGAACCTGAAGGACATGATGGGCTCGCTCTTCCAGGGGCGCGGCCGCACCCGGCGCATGAAGGTGCCGGAGGCGCTCGAGCATCTGCTGGCCGAAGAGCAGGCCAAGCTGGTGGACATGGAGTCGGTGAGCCGCCTCGCGGTCGAGCGCGTCGAGCAGAACGGCATCATCTTCGTCGATGAGATCGACAAGATCGCCAGCCGCGACGGCGCGTCGCACGGCCCCGACGTGAGCCGCGAGGGCGTGCAGCGCGACATCCTGCCGATCATCGAGGGCACCACGGTGAGCACCAAGCACGGGATGGTCAAGACGGACCACATCCTGTTCATTGCCGCCGGCGCCTTCCACGTGTCCAAGCCCTCGGACCTCATTCCGGAGCTCCAGGGCCGGTTTCCCATTCGCGTCGAGCTCGAGGCGCTCACCCGCGGCGACTTCGTGCGCATCCTCACCGAGCCGCGCGGCGCGCTGGTGAAGCAGTACACGGCGCTGCTCGGCGCCGATGACGTCGAGCTGACGTTCACGCCCGGCGCGGTGGAGCGGATTGCGGAGTTCGCGGCCCGGGTGAACGAGGCCACCGAGAACATCGGCGCCCGCCGCCTTCACACCGTGATGGAGCGGCTCCTCGACGACGTCTCGTTCGACGCGCCCGACCTCGACGAGAAATCCGTGACCATCGACGAGGCCTACGTCGAGCGAATGCTGGCCGGAATCATCAAGAACGAGGATCTTTCGCGCTACATCCTGTAGAATCTCCTCTGGCAGTTGTCACAAGAACGTTGCGGCAACTTTTGCGATTTACAGATTCGTAGCTTTTAGATCCGCCCGTCCAGCTGGAGGTTTTGCGTCTATGCCCGCCCCGAAGGCCCTGTCGGAGTCGACGACTACCTCGAGCGCCCGGCGTCTCTCGACCCTGCTCGAGATCAGCCAGGCGCTCTCGGGCACGTTGAACCTGAAGGCCGCCATGCAGCGGGTGCTCGGCACCCTCATCCGCCACCACAGCGTCGTTCGCGGCATGGTGACGCTCCTGCGCGACGGCGAGCTCCACGCCGAGGCGGTGGAAGGCTTCGAGGACCGCGCCCGCAACACCCAGATCAAGGTCGGTGAGGGGATCACGGGCAAGGTCGTCGAGAGCGGCAAGCCGATCGTCGTGCCCCGGGTCAGCAAGGAGCCGGCCTTTCTGAACCTGGCATCGCGCCGGCCGGATCACCTCAAGCAGGAGCTCAGCTTCATCTGCGTGCCGATCACGCTGAACCGGCAGCCGGTGGGCGCGCTCGGCGTCGACCTGCGCTTCAAGCCGGATCGCGACTACGACAGCAGCGTGAAGTTCCTCGGCGTCGTCAGCTCGATGATCGCCCAGGCGCTCAACGTGCAGCGCATGGTCGAGGAAGAGCGGCGGCGCCTGCTCGACGAGAACACGCACCTGCGCCAGGAACTGCGCGAGCGCTACGATTTCTCGAACATCATCGGCACCAGCGGTCCGACGCGGCAGATGTACGAGCAGGTGGCGCAGGTGGCGCAGACCAACACCACCGTGCTGATCCGCGGCGAGTCGGGCACCGGTAAAGAGCTCATCGCGCACGCCATTCACTACAACTCGCTGCGCGCGAAGAAGCCGTTCGTGAAGGTGAGCTGCGCGGCGCTGCCCGACACACTCATCGAGTCGGAGCTCTTCGGCTACGAGAAGGGCGCGTTCACCGGCGCGGCGGCCCGCAAGAAGGGCCGCTTCGAGATGGCCGAGGGCGGCACGCTCTTCCTCGACGAGATCGGCGACGTCAACCTGGGCACGCAGGTGAAGCTGCTGCGCGTGCTGCAGGAGCGCGAGTTCGAGCGCCTCGGCGGCACCGACTCGGTCAAGGTCAACGTGCGCCTCATCGCCGCGACCAACAAGGACATGGAGAAGGCGCTCGTCGACGGCACCTTCCGCGAGGATCTCTACTACCGTCTCAACGTCTTCACCATCTTCGTTCCGCCGCTGCGCGAGCGCAAAGCCGACCTGCTCCTGCTCGCCGATCACTTCCTCGAGAAGTTCTCGCGCGAGCACGGCAAGGTGATCAAGCGGATCTCGACGCCGGCGATCGACATGCTCATGGCCTATCACTGGCCGGG
>DATMDI010000226.1:0-6371 GCA_035557875.1 Vicinamibacterales bacterium | reverse complement strand
AGCGACCGCCGCCACCGAAGCGCTCCTGCTCGTCGAGACCAGCGACGGCGTCGCCACGCTGATCCTCAATCGTCCGGCGCAGTTCAATGCGCTGTCGGCAGCTCTCATCGGCGAGCTGCAGTCGGCGCTCGACCGCCTGGCGGGCGACACGGCTGTCCGGGTCGTCGTGCTCGCGGCACGCGGGCGCGGGTTCTGCTCCGGCCACGATCTCAAGGAGATCCGCGCCATGGGCGACGTGGCGGAGGTCGAGGCGCTCTTCGCCCGCTGCAGCCGCATGATGATCACGCTCACGCAGCTCCCGCAACCGGTCATCGCGAAGGTGCACGGCCTCGCCACCGCCGCCGGGTGTCAGCTCGTGGCCACGTGCGACCTGGCCGTGGCCTCCTCCGCGGCCAGCTTCGCGACGCCCGGCGTGAACCTCGGCGCCTTCTGCTCCACACCCGGCGTCGCGGTGGGGCGGGCGGTGGGGCGAAAGCACGCCATGGGCATGCTGCTCACGGGCGAGATGGTGGACGCCGAACGGGCGAGAGACATCGGGCTCGTCAATCGCGTCGTCCCGCCGGACACCCTCGACGCGGAGGTCGATTCGCTGGCAAAGCTGATCGCCTCGAAGTCTCCAGCGGCCATCGCCTCCGGCAAGGCGCTGTTCTACCGTCAGCTCGAGATGCCGCTCGCCGAGGCCTACGCGACGGCAGGACACGCGATCGCCTGCGACTTCTTTGGCGACGACGGGAAAGAAGGCGTGGACGCCTTCCTCGGCAAACGCGCGCCACAGTGGAAGGACCGATAACATATGCAGGCCCGCTCGGACCTCTGCGATCGCGTCGTCAAGGGCTGAGGCGGGTCGGGATCAGTCGCGCAGGCACCATCGCCGCACTCAGAATCTGGCGCGTCTACCCCTTCTTGGCGAGCGTCAACGCGCGCCGCCGCACCATCGCCGCCTTCAGGTCGAAGTTGCCCTGCATGTGCATCCAGAACTGCGGAGTCGTCTTGAAGAGTTGCGCTAGGCGGAGCGCCGTGTCGGCGGTCACGCCGCGCTTTCCGCGCACGACCTCGTTTAGGCGCACAGTAGACATCCCCAACTTCTGCGCCGCTGCTGCCTGCGTCATTTCGAGCGGCTTCAGGAACTCCTCGAGGAGGATCTCCCCCGGGTGAACCGCCGGCCCCAGACTGGAGGCGTTGCGCGGGATGCTCTCAGTGGTAGTCCTCGCAGCAGACGTCGTGCGCATGGTGTTTCTCCCATCGGAACGTAACTCGGTACTGCTGGTTCACCCGAATGCTGTGCTGGCCCTTCCTGTCTCCAGTCAGGGCTTCGAGACGATTGCCTGGCACAGCGGCCAGGTCATCAAGCCGTTGGGCGCCGTCGAGCATCGTCAGCTTCCGATGCACCACCCGCCAGAGGTCACGAGGCACCCGGCGAGCGGCTTTGCTGTTGAGTTCTTCCCATAAGTCCGCGGTCGTCGCGTCAGCGAACGACTGGATCATCGATTCACGATATACGGATACCGTGTATCCGTCAACTTACACGGTACTCGGCAGATGCCCCGGCCGTAGCTGCCGAAGCGGCTGTGCGAGACTACGCCGATGACGCGCCCCACGGTCCACTACGCCTGGATCATCGCCGCCGTCACGTTTCTCGTGCTCATCGTCACGAGCGGTGTGCGCGCCACACCTGGCGTGCTGATGGTGCCGCTCGAGACCGAGTTCGGCTGGAGCCGCACCGCGATCTCGGCGGCGATCGCGATCAACATCGCCCTCTACGGCCTCATCGGCCCGTTCGCCGCCTCGCTCATGGACCGTTACGGGCTGCGCCGCATCGTGCTGGCGGCCATCGCGCTCCTGTCGCTCTCGGTGGCGCTCACCACGCAGATGCGGACGCAGTGGCAGCTGACGCTGCTCTGGGGCGTCCTGGTGGGCAGCGGCACCGGCGTGACGGCGCTCGTCCTGGCCGCCGTGATCGCGAACCGCTGGTTCGACGAACGCCGCGGCCTCGTGCTCGGCATCCTGTCCGCCGCCAACGCCACCGGACAACTGGTGTTCCTGCCGCTGCTCGCCGGCCTGGTGGAGACCAGCGGCTGGCGGACGGCCGCTCTGACGGTGTCTGGCGCCGCGGCGCTGCTCTTCGTCGTCGTCTGGCTGCTGATGCGCGACCATCCATCCGACGTGGGCCTCGAGCCGTACGGCCGCCGGCCCGGGGCGACGGTGCCGACGCGCGCCCCGCTGGCTCCGGTCGCGGCCTTGCGGTTCGCACTCGGCAAGCCGGCGTTCTGGCTGCTGGCGGGGTCGTTCTTCATCTGCGGCGCGAGCACGAACGGCCTCATCGGCACCCACCTCATCGCCGCCTGCCACGACTACGGCATCTCCGAGGTGCGCGCGGCCGGCCTGCTGGCGATGATGGGGATCTTCGACATCCTCGGCACCACCGCCTCCGGCTGGCTCACGGACCGTCTCCCGAGCCGCTATCTGCTGTGCGCGTACTACGTGTTGCGCGGCACCGCGCTGCTCTTCCTGCCCGCATCCCTCATGCATCAGGAGAGCCTCGGCTGGTTCGCGGTCTTCTATGGCCTCGACTGGGTGGCCACGGTGCCGCCAACGGTGCGGCTGACGAGCGAGGCGTTCGGCCGGGAGAACACCGGCGTGATCTACGGCTGGATCGGCGCCAGTCATCAGCTCGGCGCCTCGATGGCCGCCCTCGGGGCCGGCGCCATCCGCACGATGCTCGGCGACTACCGCATGGCCTTCTGGATCGCGAGCGCCCTGTGCCTGGTGGCCGGAGCCGCGTTTGTCACCGTCGGCCGGCGGGCGCTGGCGCCCCGGCCAGCGATGGCGGCTTAGTGGCCTGTTCGCTCAGAACATCGGCCCGATCGAGAAGTGGAACCGCAGCGACTGCTTGCCGTAGCCCGTCGACATCGGATACCCGAGGTCGAAGCGGAACGAGGTGAGCGGCGTCTGTATCCGCACACCGCTTCCGGCGCCGACGGCCAGATTGCGCCACGCGGCCTGGAAACGGGAGGTGAACGTGTTGCCGGCATCGACGAACGCCGCGCCCGTCAGCCAGCGGTTGAAGGGGAACCGGACCTCGCCGTTCAGCACCACGAGCTCGGTCCCGCCCAGGTTGAACTCGCCGAACCGAACGGCGGACAGCGCGTCCTCCGAGTAGCCCCGGACGCTGTTGGTGCCGCCCGCGAGAAAGAACTGATCGACGATCGTCAGCGGCGGGAAGCCGCCGTACCCGATCAGCCTGCCGAACCTCACGTTGCCGGCGAGGGTGACCGGACCCGTCGGCCGGTAGACCGACTGCCGGGTGAGAAACCGCAGGTAGCTCAGATCCGACCCGAGCTGCGTGACGCCGAACTGCGCGCTCGAGCTGAAGAACCATCCTCGCGTCGGATTGAACGGGCTGTCGCGCCGGTCGACGACGAGCGACGCCGTCGGTCCAGTGAGGACGCCACCGAGATCGATCCCATCTCCGGGACCGCGCAGCAGGAAGGACCGGTTGGCGAAGTCGTAGCCCCACGCCAGCTCCACCCCACGCACCCGTTTGCGCTGCGTGAAGCTGAGTTCCCGGGTGCGATCGACCAGCGAGGCGGTCTCGGTGTCGTCCGTCTCCCGGCGGTCACGCGCGAAGACGGTGGTCGGCAGCAAGTGGCCGAACACGCGGGCCGCGGACATCTGCACCCCATAGATCTGAAAATCGTTCTGGTAGTGCGCGCTCACACCGGCCTGGAGGGCCCGGCCGATGAAGTTGCGATCGCGGAACTCGACGGTGGCGCCGGGCATCACCCCCATCCCGTCGGGGGGCCGTGACTGATCGCTGCTCAACTGCCCGCCGTAGCGCAGCTGGTATTTCTTCGGCTCCTCGACCTGGATCGCGACGTCAGTCGTCGTGGGCGCCACGGCCGGGAGAACGAACGTGACATCGACCCGGCGGAACGAGCCGATCTCGAACAGCTTGCGGCGCGTGGTCTCGGCCTGGGCCGCGCTCGCCACCGCGCCAGGTTCGAGGGTGATGGCCTTGTCGATCAGCCCGGCGTTGGTCGATTCGACGCCGGAGACGGCCACGGCGCCAACCTGGTGGTGGGCACCCTCCTCCACCTTCAGGGCCACCACGACGTCGGCGCCGGTCTGCGGCGAGAGGACATGCGAGACGGCGGCGTCGAGATAGCCGAGATTGCGATAGTGGGCCCGCAGCCGCCGCGTGGCGTCGACGAGACCCGAAGCCACGAACGGCGTGCCCGACGGAAGGTTCAGGGCGCTGGTCGCGGCGTCGAGCCGGGCCGGCGCCACGCCGTCGATGCGGACCGCGGCGATCCGCGTGATCGCGCCTTCGGTGATGGCGACCGGCCGGGTCACCTGGTCGTCCGCGAAGCGAGGCTCGCCGAACGCGATCGCCACCTGCTGGTAGCCGCGGCGGCCGTACAGCTGCCGGACCTCGTATTCGAGCACCTGCGGGTCGAACCCGCCGCCTTGTGCGCTCGCCGCGACCAGGGCATCGAGCTCCATGGTGGAGACTGCCGCGTTGCCGGACCAGATGAAGACCTGGCCATTCGTCTTTGGACCGCGGTCCACCGTGACGACCGCGCGGGCCAGTTCCGGCGTGTCCGCCGGGAACGCAACGGCGACCTGGGCGCGAGGATAGCCGCGCCGGGCCAGGAACGTCCGGGCGGTCTCCGCGAACCGCTCGACGAGCACCTCGGTCACAGGGACGCCGCTCCATTCCTCGTACATCGCCTCGATGGCGTCCGACGGCAGTTCGTCCCCCACCGTCTCGATGATCGTCCTCGGCCCCCGATGGATCTCGTAGCGAAGCGTGACCGGCCCATCCGCCGCGCCGGCGCGGGTAGGGACGATGCGAACCCGGTGGTAGCCGCGCTCCTGGTAGAACTCGTGGAGCCGGAGCCGGTCGTCGATCCACCGCCGCACGACGAATCGATCGCCAGGCTTCAGGTGCAGCTCGCCTTGCAATTCGTCCTCGCGGAAGCCGGGGGTGCCGGCGATCGTCACGCTGCCGACGAGACGCGGCACGATGGTCGAGGCGTCGGCGGCCGAGCCCGCCCGGCGGGTCGCGACGCCCGGCCCGAAATAGAGGATCTGGCGCAGCTCCAGCGAGTCTTCCGTGTTCTCCACCGAAGCGAGACGGACCTCCCAGCCGTTGCCGGGCCGCCAGGTCATCAGCCACGTGAACGCACTGGTCTCGAGGTTGTCCGACAGGATGACTTCGAACCGGTTGCCGAACGACTTGGAGACCGTCAGGTGCTGGTCCGTGCTGACGTCCTTCGTCGCCAGATCCAGGTCCGCCGATCCGATCGCGACCGAATCCAGCCCCACGAACCGGCCGGCGAAGCCGAGGATGTCGCCGGTCGCGGCGGTGACGGCGAAGTCCTCCTGATTCGTCGCGCGGCCCGGCGTGTCGACCCGTCCGGTGACGATCAGCGATTGCAGGTCGCGTTCACCGAGCGGAGGGGAGGACGTGTAGGTCGTCTCGATGCTGCCGGGCGTGCCGTCGATGCGGATCGTGACGTCGTAGTCGCCCACCCGCGTCTCACCCGTGACGTCCAGCGTGGGCGCGAGGCCGTTCGCCGGCGCGAAACGCACGCGGCTCTCGCGCAGTTGGTAGGTCCGGCCGCCGATGCGGATCCGTCCCTGGTCGGCCACCTCGATCTGGCCGTCGAGCGCCGGAGCGCCCAGCGAGCCGACGAGGCGGAGCCGCGGCAGGATTTCGACCGAGCTCGCGCTGTTGTCGATGACCACAGGGTCGGTCACCTCGAGGTCCACCGCCAGGGTGGTGTTCGCCAGCCGCTCGGGCAGCAGGGTGTCCGGACCGCCCGTCGTGCGCGACAGCGACTCGACCAGCGCCAGCACTCGGGTCACCGGCTCGCTGTACCGGTTGGCGGTAATCGTGACCGTGCCTTCGATCGTCGAGCCCGCCTCGCCCTGGCGCCACGTCACGTCGGCACCCAGCTGGCTGTGGAGGCCCGCCGGCACCGAGAGGAGCACGTCCTGCGCCGCGAGGGTGAGACCTCCTCGATCGGACGCGTCGGATGCGAGCGGCAGACGGCCCGCGATCTTGACCGCGCCGCCGTTGACGCGGCCATTGAGGTTTACCAGCGCGTTCGCGCCGGGCTCCACCCGAAGAGTGCCCGACCAGCCGTCGAAGAGCACGCGCGCTTCCGGCACGAGCCAGCTGGCATCCGCGACCGTGGCATCAGCCGTGACGGTCCAGTCGTCCGTGGTGCCGTCGATGGCGACGGTGCCTTTTACCCTCCCGGCGCCGCGCCCTTTCAGGAAGTCCGCCAGCGCGTTGACGCCCGCGTCGATCTCGACCTGCGCATGCATCCGCGCGCCCGATCCCAGGCCGATCACGCCCTCGC
>DATMDI010000225.1:0-12572 GCA_035557875.1 Vicinamibacterales bacterium | reverse complement strand
GTTGGTGGCAGGTAGGTTTCGAGGGCGGGTAGGGAGAGCGCGCGCGTGAAAATCGGATCGGTGAATCTGGAGTCGCCTCTCGTGGTCGCACCCATGGCGGGCATGACCGACACGGCGTTCCGCCGTCTCGTCAAGCGCCACGGCGGCTGCGGTCTGGTCGTGACTGAGATGGTGTCGTCCGAGGGGCTCGTCCGCGGCATCGATCGCACGCTCGAATACGCCGAGTACACCGAAGAGGAGCGGCCGGTCTCGATCCAGGTGTTCGGCGGCGACCCGGACAAGATGGCGGCGGCGGCGCAGATCGTCGAGGGCATGGGCGCCGACATCGTGGACGTCAACATGGGCTGCCCGGTGCCGAAAATCGCCAAGCACCACGCCGGCTGCAGCCTGATGCGCGAGCCCGAACACGCGGCCTCGGTGATTCGCGCCATGACCCGCGCCGTTCGCATTCCGGTCACGGTCAAGATGCGCGCGGGCTGGAACGACTCCCTGCGCAACGCGCCCGACCTCGCGCGCCGCGTGCAGGATGCCGGCGCCGCCGCGGTGACCATTCACGGCCGCACCGCCGAGCAGTCGTATACCGGCCGCGCCGACTGGGACCTCGTGAGCCAGGTGGCGGCCGATCTCGACATTCCCGTCCTCGGCAGCGGCGACTGCCTCGAGCCCCACGAGATTCTCGACCGCCTGCGCTCGGGCGTCAGCGGAGTCCTGGTGGGCCGCGGCGTGCTGCGCAACCCGTGGATCCTGGCGCAGGCTGCGGCGCTGGCGGCGGGGAAAGAGCCGGCTGTCGTCTCGGCTCGGCAGCGCGGCGAGTTCCTCCGATCGTACGTCCGCATGCTGCTCGACGAACGGGTGACCGAAGCCGACGGCTTCCGGCACCGCGCCCCGGGCCAGGCCGACGACAGTCGCCACGCGCCTGCCCGTGGGCGCGAGCGCTGGGTGATCAACAAGCTGCGCGCGCTCTGTGCGTGGTACTCGAAGGGGCTCGAGGGTGGATCGGTCCTGCGGGCTCGCGTGAACTCCGCCGACAGCCTGGCTGCGCTCGACGAGATCATCGACGCGTTCTTCGTGGCCGAGCCTGCAGTCGTGGTCGGCTCCAGGCTTCCGGCTCTTGGCTAGACACGACCGTGTTCTTGCTCGTGGCTACGGAGAAGGCTAGTACAAACGAAGGGGCAGGTCGAAAGACCTGCCCCTTCTTGTTCTTCAGAGGGCCACGGGCCTTTAGCCGGGAGCCGGGAGCCTTCTAGTAATTCGACCACTTGACGCGCGACGAGCTGACCGGCTCGAGCACGCCGCTGTGCGATCCGGGCGTCGCGTCGTCCGCCGGTTCGAGCCGCCGCCGGCGATTCCGCACCAGGCCGACGAGATATTTCTTGTCCACCGCGTGCGCCGCCGCCTGCCGCAGAGACAGGTGCCCACGCCGCACCGCACGCGCCAGCGAATCGTCCACGGTGGTCATGCTCATCGCGCCTTCGCGCTGCACGCGCGCGATACCGGAGAAGTCGCCCGACGCGAGCATCGCCGACACCTCGCTCGTGCCGACGACGAGGTCGCGCACCGCGAGACGGCCGCCGCCGAGGCGCTGCAGCACACGGTAGGCGAACGCCACGCGGAACGACGTCGCCAGAGCGAGCCGCGTCTGGGCGTCTCCGCCCGCCGAACTGCGCCCGACAATCGCGCGCAGCGCCTGCATCGAGGTCGGCGCCAGTACTGCAACCACGACCAGACGGCCGCCTTCGGCCGCGTTGACGACTTCGCGCATGGCCCCTTCCGAGGTGGGCGGCGCCACGAGCAGCACGTCGGGCGATTCGCTCGCCGCGGCGCGAATGGCCGCCGCCACGTCGCCATCGCCGCCGCTGACTTCACGCTGGCTGACGAAGGCGCCCGAGAGGTCGTGACGGGGCGCGCCGCCGGGGCGGAGAGAAATCACGTAGCCGCCACGTTGGCGTCCGGCCACATCCCCGACCGCGGCTGCCACCGCCGCCAGATCGGACGATGTCGCGGCGGAGACGACGACCAGGCCGTCGCCGTCACATGCCGCACGCACGCGGCGCGGCACCATCTTGAGCAGCGAACGGCTTGGCGCCTGGGGGTGCAGACGCATCATCAGGCCGCGCCCCTGATCGTCGCTGAACGACCAGCAGCTGACGATGCCGATCGACGGAATACGCCAGTTCCACTCGCCGTGCGGCCCCGGCTCCCAACCCTTCGTGCGGCCACCGTTGAACTCGTTCAGCAGTTCGTCGAAGCGCCAGGGATCCATGAGGTCGGAAGACAACGGCTCGAGGCGGTCTTCCACACGCGCCATCGCTGCCGCGTCGGCACGAAGATACAGCGCCGTGGCGCCGCGCGCGGCCGCGCGCGCGACCCAGCCGGAGAGTCCTTCCGGGTGTCCTTCCGCGGGTACTGCCACGGCGGCGGTCGGCGTTTCGACGAATGGAAAATTGGCAGAAGCGCTCACGGAAGACTCCTCGTAGACCGGAAAATGGTGCTCGGGTGCCGGGGGATCGACAGGCGAGCGCTCGCTCAACGTCCAGGCCGCGCCATCCGGCGCTGGCGTCTCGACAACACTCGTGGCAGAAGCTTCGGGGAGCGTCTCGTCGGCGGGTGACACGGCCGGAGGCACCTGCAGGAACAGCTCTTCGTAGTGCGCGCCGGGGGCGTCGCCGAAGGTCTCGACCTCGGGCGCAACCAGTTCGTGGATCGGTGCGGCTTCGGGTGTTTCGAGCTCCGTCGGCGAGGCAATCGACGGTACTGCGTCGAACGCACCGGCGGCGCTGCTCGAGAGCGGCACCTCGAACCACTGCGGCGCCTCGGCCGCCTCCATGCCTTCGACTTCGACGCCGGCCGTGTCCGCGTCGTTCGCCACAGGGGCGGGGATCGCCGGTTCGGGTATCGGCGGTTCGACCGGTTCAGGCGTCACCGCTTCGGGCATCACTACGTCGACCGCGGCTTGTCCCGGGGCGCTCTCGCGCAGCTCGATCGTGACGTAATCGGGGGTCCGCTCGGCGCGTGCCGTCAGTGTGAGCCCCGCCTCCCGGACGGTGACCTGTTCGACGACGCGCCCCGTGTCGCGGAGTGTCTGACGCCCGTCGCCGGTGAAAATCTGCGTCACCAGCGCTTCGAGCGCGTTGGCGGACAGGATGGCCCGCGCGACGTTCTGCCGCCCGTTGGCGGCGAGAACGTGTGGCGAGTCGCCGGTGCGGAGCACCAGCGCGTCGCCGCCGGCGCGTTTCATCGCCGTGCACAATGTCGGCAGCATGTCCATAAGCTATCGGCGCTCCGGTAGAGTGGTGCGCTCCTCGAATTTGAAGGCGGTCCTGAAGGTTGTGGGGTTGAGCGAGTGGACTGTGGATCGCACGATCGTCGCGCGCAGCAGCCGCCGCACGCCGTCGAACGTGATGATCACTTCGACCACGGTGCCGGGCCGCAGCCGTGATGTCGTCTCGGCCAGGACGCCGGTCTCCGACACGTTGATGGCTTTGGCGTCGGCGGCGCCGCGGATGGTGACGCGCACCTCGCGCGCGAGCTGTTCCGGCGAGAGCCGCGGTGCGTCACGCAGGTCGGCTCCGGCCGCCTCGGTCGCCTCGAGGTCGAGCACGAAGTCGTCGGCCGCCGCGTCGGCCGGCGGGGTGTCGGCCGGCGGGGTAACTTTCGCTTCGAGCTCCGCGAAAAGCGTGTCGAGATCGTCGCCGCCGTCCACGGAGGCCTCGGCGGATGGTTGAGAACGGCTCATCGCGTTGCCACGGCCCGAGCCGCGCGGTCGGAGGCGGCCGGAGCCACGTCCGAGCACCACGTGGCTTCACGGAATTGCACGGAGCGGAACAGCATCCGGGCGATCGAAGCGCGTTCGAGGGCCCCGGCCTGCGCGGGCCAGCCTGCCAGCCGGAGGCAGGTCCAAGTCTTTGAAAACTCGGCTCTCAATGTGTTTTGTCTGCCAGACGTCACCATTTGTGGACCGCCTCGAACTGTGACGCTATGGTTTTCGGCCGTTATCGTCTCGCTGTGCAGGGCGGAGAAATGGCGGTCCACTTGCACCGCATCCTCAGCTGCGCCCGAAGTGTGTCTGCGGGCCATGGAGAGATGTCGAACGCGTTTGCCGTGCTCGTCGGAAGCCGGTCGTGGGACTGGCTGATGGAACTGTGCCGTCCACTGGGCGTCCAAGCGCAGCTTGTCGACGCGTCTTCCCGGCCGCTACTGCCGCCGGAAACGCCCGCCGCGGGCCTTTCGCTCCGCGAGGTAGTCGCCGACCCGGGCCGTCCCCTGCTTTCCACGATCAGCGCGGCCCTGCAGGGGCGGCTTCCCCTCACCACGCAGTTCGCCGGCGCCGACATCGTGTGCACGCCGCTCGCCTTCGAAGGCCGCATGCAGGGTGTGCTCGTGATCGCCCGCACCCCGCGCCCGCTGGGCCCGGCGCCGGTTTCTGAAGCGCAGTTGGGGGCGGTCTGCGGCTGGCTGGCTGGCGCCGCCGAGCGACATCTGTCGAGCGCACCCGCGGGTTCCGATAACCTCGCTGCGCTGCACAAGGTGCTGCAGGACGTCGTGCAGCGCGGTACCGATCGGGACCTGGTCGGCGTCTTCGCAGAGGCGCTGGCGCTGTGGCACGACATCGAAGTGGTCGGGTACAACGAGACCGCTCCCGGGGTGTTCGTCCGCGCCGCATCGCTCGCGGGACGCATCACCGAGGACCGCCCGATCGTGTTTCCGCCGCAGTCGCTGCCGGCTGAACTGAAGGCGACGCGCATTCCGCAGACCGATATCAACGGAATGGAGGCCGCAGGGCCGGGTGACGTGCTCGTCACGACGTTGTCTCGCGCCGCCGGCAACGGCACCTGGCTGCTGCTGATGGCGGGCGGGATCGACACGTGCGACCCGCAGATCCTGGCCAACTACATTTCGGCGCTCGACATGGCCGTCGCGCTGGCCACGGCGGCGTCGCGGACGCGCGTGGCAGTGCTGCTGTCGCATCGCCTGTCCTCCTCGCCGACGGATCGAGACGGCGGATTCGAAGCCGCGCTCGAAGCGCTCCGCGCGGAAGTCGGCGCCACGGCCGCGAGCTTCGTGCTCGAGTCCACCGCGCGGCGCGTCGTCTTCCACGCGGGACCGGCGGAGATCGGGTCCCCGGCCGGCGACTCGGAACGGGCGCGCGTCACCGTGCGCCGGGTCATGCCCGGGGGCGACGGCGCCACGCTCGCCCTTACCCGCGGCGATCAGCGGCACTTCACGCCCCTCGAACACAGCATGGCCTTCGTCGCCGCTGAGCTCCTCGCCGACTGGGTCGGCCGGCCGGCCGCGACACCCTCAGGCGACGCGGTCACGGTCTTCGGCCGCACGATGGAGCGGCTCGCGAGCGAAGTGCTCGCGCGCGGACTCGCCGTGACCGTGGTCGTGCTCTCGACGACCGGGTCGGCGCCAGGCGCATCACAGTCGTTCGTCGACGAACTGCGCCGGCAGATGCGGCAGTCCGACGTCGTCGGCGTGCTGCGGCCCGGCGAAGTGGGGCTGCTGCTCCCCGACACCAATGCGGCGCACGCGGCTCTGGTCGCCGGCCGCCTGCGCTCGTCACTCAGGGCGATGGCTGCCGCGCGCGCCTCGATCCGGGCCATCGGTGTCGCGACGCGCGTGCCGGGCGATGGCGTGGCCGCGGGCATTCTCAACGACGCGAGAGCAAACGCGCAGCGGCGCCCTGGCAACGGCACGGCGCGCTCGGTGGCGAGTTAGCCGGCGGAGGTCGAGCGGGAGCGTCGTATGCGTCGTGTGGGAGATCGCCGGTCGGCAGTACGCCTCGAGGTCGTCGGGGTTCTTTGGGGCACGCTCGAGGTGCACAAGCAGGCACGCGTTCGCGATGTGAATCACGATGGCGCCCTTCTCGAGTATCCGATCCCGGTCGTCCCCGACACCGTTCACGCGGTGACGTTTGCACACAGCGGCGACCGCGTCAGAGTGAACGTCCGCGTTCGCCATGTGAGGGCCGCGCGCAGCCCCGAAGGAACGATCGTCTACCTCGCCGGCGTCGAGTTCCTGTCCGCGGCAGTTCCCGAGCTCGTTGCCGGGGTGTCCTGAGAAGTCTGGGAATCGGCAAACGCCTTGGCCCTCGATCGTCAGACTTTTTTCTCACTGCCCGGTGTCGACTGTTGGCGCGGCACCAGTCACTAACATATTGACCAAATAAGACTTACAAGAACAGACGAGCCAGGCTCTGTACCTGGCTGCCTGATTGCACTTAGGCCGTGGGTCCGCGGATACTCTCTAATCCTGCGGTCAGTTCGCTCCAGAGCGCGAGCCGAAGCCGGACCGGAAGACCAAGCGAAAGGGCCGATGGAAGAACGCCGCCGTTCACCGCGCAGGACCGTTGATGGGCAGACGATGGCGGTCCACTCCGCCGAAAGCGTCCGGATCCTCGATCTGAGCGCCACCGGAGTCCTCCTTCAGTCACGCGACGCGGTGGACGTCAATTCGAAAGCCATGCTGCGGCTGTCCGTCGCCGGGTCGCCCTTCGCGGCGGAAATCGCCGTCACCCGCGTGGCGGAGGCGCCGCAATCCGCCGACGGCTTCCGCATCGCCGCCCAATTCCTGGAAATCACGCCGAAGCATCGGCAGCTCATCGAACGGTTTATCAGCCAATGATGGACGTAGTCGTCGACGGTGGGACTCGTGGCGCAACCGCTGCCAGTCCGCGCGCCAAGGACAAGGTGCAGCTGCACGGCCAGAGTTCGGAGACCCTCGCGCTGCAACAGGAAATCGAGCGTGTCGCCCGATCCGACGCGAAGGTCCTGATCACCGGCGAGAGCGGTGTCGGCAAGGAGATCGTCGCGCGCAACATCCATACGCGAGGTCCCCGGGCCGCCCACATGTTCGCCCCGGTGAATTGTGCCGGACTACCGGAGACGCTGCTCGAGTCCGAGCTCTTCGGCCACGTGAAGGGCAGCTTCACCGGTGCTTACCGCGACAAGCCCGGCAAGCTCGAGACCGCGCACATGGGCACCATCTTCCTCGACGAGGTCGGGGAGATGACGCTGCGCATGCAGGGCCTGCTGCTGCGGTTCCTCGAAACCGGCGAACTGCAAAAGGTGGGCGCCGACGGCAGCGGCCGCATCGTCAACGTTCGCGTCATCGCCGCCACCAACCGCAACCTGCGCGACATGATTACGCAGGGCACGTTCCGCGAGGACCTGTTCTACCGCCTGAACGTGATCCACATCGTGGTGCCGCCGCTGCGCGATCGGCGCGAGGACATTCCGCTGCTGGCGCAGCAGTTCCTGACGCAGTTCGCGTCGGCGAACCGTTCGTCGCTTTCGACCATCGCCCCGGCGGCCATGAAGGCTCTGTATGAGTACTCGTGGCCGGGTAATGTCCGCGAGCTCGAGAACGTCATGGAGCGGCTGGTGGTGACGGTGCAGAGCGCGACCATCGAGCTCGAGCACCTGTCGTCCGAGATCCGGGTGCAGGGCAACGTTGCGTTCCGTCCACGGCGCGAGCGCCGCCGCACGGTGGCCGACGAGCTCTACAAGCGCATGATCGAGCAGCACGAGTCGTTCTGGACCACCGTGTACCCGCTGTTCATGGACCGTGAGATCACGCGCGCCAATGTTCGCGAGGTGATCCGGCGTGGCCTCGAGGAAGCGCGCGGCAACTACAAGATCGTGGCGCGCCTCTTCAACATGGAGACGCGCGACTACAAGCGCTTCCTCAACTTCCTCCGCAAGCACGACTGCCAGATTCCGTTCAAGGAATACCGCTAGCCAGGGCGCGCCTCTGAGGAGGCTGCAGGCTTTCGCCTCGCCGGGACAGCGTGATCGCCCCACCCTCCGAGGCCGGTGAGTCGCCCGCGGGGTGTCCCAACTGCCGACGTCGCGTCGCGGCCGAGTGCCCCCGGAGCGCCTTTCAAGGTTTTCCCGAGCACATTCACGGACGGATCGCCCACCACAGGAAGCCCGAGACAGATCTGTGATTCCACGCTCGAAAGCCGGGCTCGCCGGGGCTATTTTGGCGAACGACAGAACTTACTGAAACCATTTATATTCAGCAACTTACAGAGCATAGCTCTAGTGGTTGTCCGGTTGCACCGTCCGGGTTGCCCCGAGTCGCCAATTCCAGCGACTCCGGCCTGGACTGAAAATGCATCACGGACAAACGCTTACTCGCCGGCTCGTCACGACACTCCTGCTCGCGCTCACGCTGGGCGCTCGAGTCGCCGCCGCCGGATCGATCTCGATTCAGTGGGATCCGAACACTGAACCGGATCTGCAGGGATACCGCGTCTACATCGGGACGCGATCGGGCGTTTATGACAGTTCGGTGGACGTGGGCAACACCACGACCTTCGTCTACAACGGGGCTGCTGACGGGCAGCTGTACTGCTTCGCGGTGGCTGCCTACGCGGGCGGCCCCGATGTTGGCTCCAAGTCCACGGAGGTCTGCAACGACACGAGCGGCAACGAGCCGCCGACGCTGCAGAATCCTGGCAGCCAGACCCATCAGATGGGTGTCGCGCTGACACTCCAACTGGTGGGCGCGGATCCCGAGTCCAGCCCCGTCACCTATTCGGCGACCGGCCTGCCGACCGGCCTCACCCTCAACTCGAACACCGGATTCCTCTCGGGCACTCCGACCAAGGTCGGCACGTTCAACGTGCAAGCCACGATTTCGGACGGCCGGCTGAGCACGATGCAGGCGTTTACCTGGACCATCGCGGCGGGCGTGCCCGGCGTGGCGACGCCATTGCGCCCGACCGGCACGGCTGCCTCCAACACACCGACCTTCGAGTGGGAGTCGCTGGCCACGGCGACGTCGTATCGCCTTTGGGTGGATGACGCGAGCGCCACGGATCCCAAGATCCAGATCGACTACACGCCCGCCCAGGCGGGATGTGCGACGGCTGGGGCAGTGTGCCAGGTGAAGCCCGGCATCGCGCTGGCCGTCGGCCGTGCCTCCTGGTCGATTCGCGCGACGAACGCATCGGGAGCTGGTCCGTGGAGTGGTGCGTTGGACTTCATGGTGCCCGACACCAAAGTGCCGGTCATCGCGATCGCCGAACCGACCGCCAACCCCACCTTCTCGACAGCGAGCGGCACGCTCGTGGTGAGCGGCACCGCGAGCGACGACCTGGCGGTCACACAGGTGACGTGGACGAACAATCGCGGCGGCAGCGGCCCGGCGAACATGACTACGAATGGCTGGGCAGCTCCGAACATTCCGCTTCTCTCCGGCGCCAACGTCCTGACGATCACTGCGCGCGACGCGGCGGGCAACGTTGCCACGGACGTGCTGACCGTGACCCGAACCGATTCTGGTGCGCCCACGCTGAAGATCACGGCTCCGACCGCCGGCGCAACCCACACGACCTCGCAGACAGTGGTGAACCTGGCGGGCACCGCCAGCGACGACGTGGCCGTTACGGCGGTGACCTGGGCGACCGATCGCGGCGCTCGAGGCACAGCCGCCGGCACGGCGAACTGGTCCGTGGGCAACCTGCCCCTGAGCACCGGCGCCAACGTGATCACCGTCACCGCTGTCGATGCAGCCGGCAACCAGTCGACCGCCACACTCATCGTGACAGTGGCCGATACGGTCGCACCGACCGTGGACATCACAGGGCCGTCCGCGCTGGCGTCCCTCTCGACCGCGTCCGAGACGATTGCTCTTGGTGGCACCGCGGCCGACAACGTCGGAGTGACGCAGGTGACGTGGTCGAACAGCAAGGGCGGCGGCGGCGCCGCGGCCGGTACGACGTCATGGTCGGTTGCCGGGGTGGTGCTGAAGCCGGGCGCCAATGTCATCACCGTCACGGCGAGGGATGCGGTGGGTAACGTCGCCATCGATTCATTGACCGTGATGCTCGCAGACACCATTGCCCCGGCCGTGACGATTACCGCGCCGACCGCGGCCAACACACACTCCACCGGCGCGGCGTCGGTCGCGCTCGCCGGGTCGGCCTCCGACCTGTTCGGGGTGACCGAGGTGCGCTGGCTCAACAACCGCGGTGGCACCGGCGTGGCCACTGGCACGACCGGCTGGTCGGTGCCGGCCGTGACCCTGCAGCCCGGCGTCAACGTCATCACCGTGACCGCGCGCGACGCCGCCGGCAACATCGCCACCGACTCCATCACCGTTGCGGCGGACGGCCAGGCGCCTGTTCTGGCGATCACCGGACCGACCCGGGCCGGCACCACGTTCTCGACGACGAGCGGCACAATCGCGGTCGGGGGTGCGGCGAGCGACGACGTGGCGGTGACACAGGTGACCTGGACGAACAACCGCGGCGGCAGCGGCACCGCGGCCGGCACGACTGCGTGGGCGGTCCGTGACATTCCGCTCCTCGGTGGCGCCAACATCCTGACGATCACCGCACACGACGCGGCGGGCAACCGTACGAACGCCACGATCTCGGTGACGCGTGATTCAGCGAAGCCCTCGATTGCCTTCGTGGCGCCCGCGGCCTCGGGCCCGGTCGTGACCAACCTGACCACGGTGACGCTGCGCGGCATCGCCGCCGACGACGCTGGGGTCACGAAAGTGACCTGGCAGAACAGCTTTGGCGGCCAGAGCGTCGCGACGGGAACGTCCGATTGGACCATCTCGTCGGCCGGGCTGAAGCTGGGCGCCAACGTCTTCACCGTGACGGCACACGACGCAGCAGGCAACACCACGAGCGTCAGTCTGTCCATCACGCTCGACCGGTCGGACCCGGTGGTGGCCATCGCTGCGCCAACGGCGGCCGAGACGCTGATCACGACCGACAATGCGATTGGGCTCCGCGGCACCGTGACAGACGACACGGGAGTGGCCGAGGTGTCGTGGACCAATAGCCAGGGTGGCGGCGGTGTGGCAACCGGCACAGCGGCATGGTCGGTCCCGCGCGTGCTTCTGCGCCCCGGCCTGAACGTGGTGACGATTTCCGCGCGCGACAAGGCTGGCAACACGGGGGTCAGGTGGCTGAAGGTGCGCGTCACGGATGTGAAGGCGCCGGCGGTTCGCATCGTCACGCCCTCGCCGGAGTACTCGACGGCGGTCGGCGCGATCAACCTCCAAGGCACTGCGCTCGACGACTTCGGACCGGCTCGCGTCAGCTGGGTGAACGACCGGGGTGGCAGCGGCGTGGCCAACGGCGACACGGAGTGGACGGTGGCTGGCCTGGCGCTGCAGTTGGGTGTCAACGTCATCACCGTGACCGCCAGCGACCCGGCCGGCAATACGGCGACCCAGAAGGTGCGCGTCAGCTTCAATAGCTTCACGAGTGGAGCGCCGACCGACACCGCGGCGCCGGTGGTCAAGATTTTCGCGCCGACCACCGCAGCGACGTTCGCGACCGGAGCAGCCACGGTGACGATCGGTGGCACCGCCACCGACGCCGCCGGGGTCACTCGGGTGTCGTGGACGAACAGCCAAGGCGGCGGCGGCGTGGCGTTCGGCACGAGCAGCTGGGGCGTCCCGGGCATTCCGCTCGCGCCGGGCGTGAATGTCATCACCGTCACCGCGCGCGACGCCGCCGGGAACAACGGTGTGGCGGTGCTGACGGTGACATCTACCCCGCAGACGAGCGGGCTGTCGTCCAACTGACCGTTTCCCCAGGTGACGCGATGAGCCCCGACGTAGCAGGCGCTGCCAGTCGTGCTCTTCACAAGCTCATCCTTGGCTGTCCAACGGCTGACTCGCACTGCACCACCGGAAAGACTACGGTAGTGCTGCGCGGCTCAGGCGCCGATAATGTCACGCGGGTGGCCGCGAGTTCCGTGACCGGCGCCACGCCCGTAGCGATGGGCACGGCCTCGTGGCGATTACTGGAATCGCTCTGCAGGAAGACGTTCAACGCTGAAACGGCCACGCAGGCTCCTGATACTGGCGCGGCTGGAGTGATGATCAATGTCGAACCGGCGGTTCTGGCGGGGGGCGCCATGTAAGCGCCTCTTCGTCGTCATGTGTGCGGCGCTGGCGTTCGGGCTCCTCGCCCGCCCAGCCGCTGCCGGCACTATCACCGTGGCGTGGGACCTCATGGAGGCCCCCACGGTCACCGGCTACCGTGTCTACGTCGGCACTGCGCCCGGCAACTATACGGAGACCTTCGACGTCTCTCCCGATCGCAGCTCGTTCACCTTTCGATCCGCCTTCATGGGCGTGCGTTACTTCTTTGCGGTAGCCGCCCAGTTCAACGATTCCACCTTTGGCGCGCGCTCTTCCGAGGTGACTGGCGTCGGCATCAGAACAGTCGCCGGCGATCTGCCGGGCGGCGCGCGCGTGGGCGATCCGCACACGGCCTCTGACTGCGCGTCCGACTGCTACGTCGTAACCGAGCTGGCGCGCAACCGGGGCGCGATTTCGTCGCTCGCCGCCTCCAGCGCCGGCGCGATCTTCGCGGTCGAAGGCGGGCGGCGCGTGCTGATGCTTCAGGGCGCATCCGTGATCGCCGTGTTGGAGGCGGAGCCTGGCACCACTCTTGGTGAAATCGCCCTCGACCCGCAATTCGACACCACCGGCCGCGTCTTCGTGAGCGTGTTGCGTCAGCGTGACGCATCGGCCGCCGACCTCGAGCTGCTGCGTCTGCGATACCTCGCCGGCAGACTTGCCGAGCCGTT
>DATMDI010000224.1:0-7073 GCA_035557875.1 Vicinamibacterales bacterium | reverse complement strand
CGGCGCGATGCGATGGCGGCGCGGCGATCGCGCGCAGGCACGCGAGGCGTTCGCGCAGGCGCTGCGGCGTGTGGAGCGGCACCCGCTGGCGTCGATCGGATGGGCGGCGGCGGGGTCGGACGGCCTGCAGCCACCCACGCTGGGCGGGTCTGAAGACCCGCAGCCACGTACGATCGCCGACGTCGCGATCGCGCGCGCGGTGGCGCTTACCCTTGGCGGACGGCGCGTCGAGGCGGGCCGCCTCGTGGACGACGCGCTCGCCGCGTCGCCGCCCGGCAATGCGGCCTGGGTGCTCCCCGTCGAGCCGCTGCTCGCCGTCGAAGGGCCCGAGTGGGACGCGGCGCTCGCGCGTTTGCGCAGCCGCGCCGCTTGATAGCGCGGCGCCAGAAACGCCGCGAGTTTCAGAACTTTTCAGCCGTGCCGTCAGGACTTGACGGCCTGGCGCGCCGCACCATCCCGTCATGGAGGTGCGTATGCGTCATGCGTTTGTCGCGGTCATGTGGGTTGCGGTCTCGGCCGGCGTGGCGTCGGCCCAGGGTGTCATCCAGCCGCCGCCGTTCACGAAGAGCGTCAACCTGTCCGGGCCGCGCTTCGGTCTCACCGCCCTGAGCACCGGCGTGGTGGACGAGCTCGCGCGGCGCAACATCGACGTCGGTCCGAACATCTCGCAGTTCGGCTGGCAGTTCGAGAAGCAGTTCTACACCCGCGAGAGCGGAGTGGCGGCGGTGAACGAATGGGTGGTGTTGCTCGGGGGGCTCGACCAGGGTGTGGCGCTGCCCAGCGTGAGTTGGCTGGTGGGTCTGCGCACCCGCGAAGGGGCGGAGTTCGGCATCGGCCCCAACATCACGCCGGCCGGCGTCGCGCTCGCCCTTGCCGCCGGGGTGACGTTCCGGAGCGGCAATCTCAACGTGCCGATGAACGTGGCCGTTGTGCCGTCGAAGGCGGGGACGCGGATCAGCGTGCTGACCGGCTTCAGCATGCGACGGTGATGAAAAGACGTAGGGGCCGCCTTCAGGCGGCCCGGGGCCGGCTGAAGCCGGCCCCCACGACTACGGCGCCAGTGTCAGCGTGTAACGGGTGGGGCCGGGCATGAACGGCGTCGGCTCGCCGCGGGCCCACGCATCGTGTGAGTTGCCGTAGAACGGCGATAGCGGGTGACCGCTCTGGCCGGTGGGCATGTGCATGAGGCCCTCGCGCTCGTTGCCGGGCGACACCACCATCCGCTCCGACGCGCCGCTGATGTTCCAGTGCACCCGCGGCGTGAAGGCGTCGCCGGGCAGCTTCGCTTCCGGCATGTCGAGCCACCGGCTCACGAGCGGCAGCGATCCCGAAAGCGGGTGCCGGAACCGGATCACGTTGTAGTCGGACCACTTCCGCCGTGCCAGGTCGCCGGAATTGTTCTCCATCGCGTCCTGGATCAGCGCGTCGATCGACGCCGTGAGCAGGTCGCTCCACGAGCCGTAGCGCGGATTCAACAGGTGCGTCGGCCGGTCGGTCACGAGCTTCCAGATCGCGCCTTCGCGCCGCCGGATCCAGGTGTAGTCGAAGCTCGGGTCGGCTTCGTAGCAGTCGGCCAGGACGAACGACGTGACCCGCTCCATCACCTGGTCGCGGAACATTCGCGTCAGCAGGTAGGCGGCCGAATCGGGCGACGCCTCGCCGGTCCAGTCTTTCTCGACGATCTCGCGGAACCGCCCCCGCGCCGCGTCGCCGGCGACCGTATCGGTGTTGAGATGGCGCAGGATCAGGTCGCGCCACCGCGACAGGAAGGTGGCGCGCGCGTCGAGCTGGATGTCGAGCATGTCGGGCGCCGTGAACTGCTCGCGCTCGCGCAGGCGGTCGCGGATCTCGCGCGCCCGGGCGCCCACGTCGTAGTTGCCGTCGCCGAGCGCCGCGAGCATGCTGCCGTCCACGACGCGGGCGTTGGCGGTCCACAGGCGGCCGCCCGCCGGATCGATGATCCGCGGGTACTCGTTCGGCGTCAGCCAGCCGTTCCAGCCGCGCCAGCCGTCAGCCCACGATTCCGGGAACTGGCCGCTCAAGCCGATGCGGCGCGGCAGGGTGCCATAGATCGTCCAGCCGATGCGGCCGCTGCGGTCGGCGACGATCATGTTCTGCGCCGGCGTGCCCAGCCCGTTGGCCGCTTCGAGCGCCTCTTCGATGGAGCGCGCCGACTCGAGCGGCAGCAGGGACGAGGCGAGGCGCTCGGCCGAATGCGCGCTCCAGGCATAGGCGCGGAGCCGGCCTTTATGGTCGGCGCGGAGCACCGGCCCCCAGATCGTCCAGCGCACGTCCAACTTCACGGCGTCGCCGCCGGCCACCTCGATGGTCTCGCTGTAGCGGTCGAACGCGCGCCAGCCCCACGGCGTCCAGTAGCGGTTGGGGTCCATGGGGTCGAGCTCGATCAGCACCAGATCGCTCGCGTCCACCTGCGCGTTGGTGAACCCCCAGGCCACGTGCGTGTTGCTGCCGGTCACGAGCGTCGGGTGGCCCGGTAGCGTCAGGCCGGCGAGCAGCCGCGTCTGCGACGCGTCGGCCTCGTCGCGCCACTCGAGCACGGCGCGATACCACGTGTTCGGCACGCGGATGTCGAGGTGCATGTCGTTGGCGACGAGCGCGCGGCCGTTACCGGTGAGATCGCCCGACACCGCCCAGCTGTTGCTGCCGAGCACAGCGTCGCCGCGGGTTGGCGCCCACGGGTCGTCCGCCCCGCTGGTGGCCACCGTCCGATCCTTCTGTAGATCGATCTCGGGCTTGCCGTTGCGCTTGCGCCGCAGGTTGTAGATCTCGGCTGGCGGCACGTCGGGAATCGTGAAGGGCGCGCCCACGATCGGCGAGTCCCACTCGGTGCCGAGCGGCGCCATCAGTTCGAACATCCCCGGCGGCAGGACGTCGTGCATCGTCGCCAAGGTGGATTCGTATTCCCCCGACGGGTTCTGCAGGGTGACGAACATCGCCAGGACGACGAGCACGCTGTCTTCCGCTTTCCACGGCTGCGGTGCCTGACGCAGGATCAGGTACTCGAACGGGCTGGCGTCGAGCGTGGCCAGGCCGCGGTTGACGCCGGCGGCATACGCCTCGAGGACGGTCCGATCGCGTGGCGCCAGCAGGGCCACGGCCCGGCGCGCTTCGTCGCGGAAGCGATGCACGCGGATCTGGCGATCGAGCTGAAGGGCGGCGTCGCCCACCAGCGCCGACAACTCGCCGGCGGCGCGGCGTCGCGCCAGATCCATCTGGAAGAAACGGTCCTGGGCGTGGACGAAGCCGGTGGCCCGGGCGACGTCGCTACGCGAGATGCCACGGATGGTGGGAATGCCGAGCCCGTCACGTTCGATCGTCACAGCCGACTGCAGGCCGCGCACCCGCACCGTGCCGTTGATGACCGGGAGACTGGCGCGCAGCTCGGTTCGCGCCCAGTACGCACCTCCGGCGAGCGCGAACACGAGCGCAACGCCGGCAATCACGAAACCGCGTATAACCCGCCGCATCTGGGAAGAGGTCGATTCTAACAGGGGGGTGCGCGGAGGCCCCCCTACGTACGGGTGGGCGAAGTACAAGAGAATGCTGGCTGACCGATGCAGACTCGCTACGGCCAATCCCCGTGGATTGCCGGCTATCCCTCCGGACGGCGCCCCTCCTTTCCCCGGTTGCGCGGCGAGCACGAGACCGAGGTGGTCATCGTTGGTGGCGGCCTCACCGGCTGCGCCACGGCGGCGGCGTGCGCGCTGGCCGGTCTGAAGCCGATCGTGATCGAGGCGAGTCGTGTCGGGCTGGCGACGGGCCGAGCAGCCGGGTTGCTGCTGCCAGACCCGGGGCCATCCTTCCGCGACACGGCCAAGCGTCACGGGCTCAGAGCGGCCAAACTCATCTTCAGCAGCTGGCGGCGCGCCGGGCTCGACGCCGCGGCTCAGCTTCGCCGTCTGTCGATTTCCTGCGCGCTCGCGCCACGCGATCATCTGCTCATCGGGCCGCAGGACGACAGCAAGGCGCTGCTGCGTGAATACGACGCGCGCGAGGCGGCCGGTCTGGCCGTGTCGTGGCTCACGCGGCGTCAGATCACGGCGTTGACGCCGCTCGACGTCGCGGCGGCCATGCGTGTGCGGGACGGCTCGACTCTCGATCCGTACCGGGCGTGCCTCGGTCTGGCCGCGGCGGCGTCGAAACGCGGCGCGATCTTCTTCGAGCAGACGCGGGCACGAAAGGTCCGGGTCGCGCGCGATCACGTCGAAGTCGCGGTGGACGACGGCGTGATCAGGGCGGCCACCGTCATCGTGGCTACGGGCGCGGCGACGGCGGAATATCGCCCCCTCCGCCGTCACTTCAAGCCGCGCGAGGCCTATCACGTGCTCACCGAGCCCATGCCCGCGGCGCTGCGCAAGCAGGTTGGCAGCCGCGGCGTCACGGTGAAAGATCCGGCGGGCGCCGGCCGGCGCGTCGTCTGGACCGAGGACGGGCGGCTGCTTGTGGTCGGCGGCGATCAGGACGAGACTCCGGCGCGGCGCCGCGACGAGGTGCTGGTGCAACGCACCGGTCAGCTGATGTACGAGGCGCTCAAGCTGTATCCCGCCATCGCCGGGCTCCGGCCTGAATGGGGCTGGGAGTCGTCGTACGGCGAGACCGCCGACGGCCTGCCCTACATCGGGCCGCACCGCAACTACCCGCGGCACTTGTTCGCGCTCGGTGGCACTGGCGACTGGCTGACCGGCGCGTTCCTCGCCGCGCGCATTTTGGTGCGCGCGCTGCAGCAGCAGGGCGAGAAGAGCGATCAGGTCTTCGGGTGGACGCGATGAGCCCGGCCGCGACCCCGGTCGACCTGCTCGTGTTCGGGCCGCACCCCGACGACATCGAGATCGGTGCCGGCGGCACGGTTGCCAAGCAGGCCCGGCTGGGCCATCAGGTCGGGCTCTGCGATCTCACCGCGGGCGAGATGGGCAGCAACGGCACAGTGGAGGAACGCCTGGCCGAAGCGGAGTCGGCGCGTGCCGTGCTCGGCGCCTCGTGGCGGGTCAACCTGCGCCTGCCCGATCGGGCGATCGGCTCGAGCCCCGACCACGCGCGGGCGGTGGCGGGATTGGTGCGCTGCGCGCGGCCGCGGGCCGTGGCCGTGCCCTACTGGTCCGACCGTCATCCCGACCACGTGAGCGCCAGCGAGCTCCTCACCGACGCGCTGTTCAGCGCCGGCCTGCGGCGGTTCGAGGCGCCGGGCGACGCCTGGAAGCCCGAGTGGGTGTGCTACTACTTCATCAACGATCACGTCGCGCCGTCATTCGTGATCGACGTGAGCGACGACTACGACGTCAAGCGCCGCGCCCTGGCGTGTCACGTCAGCCAGTTCGCGCCCGCGGGGCCGGGCGCGGTGACCACGCGGCTCACCTCGACGCGGTTCAACCAGCTGATCGAGAGCCGCGACGCGCAGTTCGGCGCCCAGGCGGGCGTGGCGTTCGCGGAAGGATTCGTCGTCCGGCAGACGCTCGTGAGGACGCACCTGCTCCGGACCGAGTAGCGGCCACCATCCCCGGGGTCTCCATGAACATCGGCATCATCTGTTACGCCTCGGTCGGCGGCAGCGGCATCGTCGCGACGGAGCTCGGCAAGGCGCTGGCCGCGCGGGGCCATCGCGTCCACGTCATCAGCACCGAAACGCCGTTCCGCTTCGGCGACTATCAGGCCGGCCTGATGTTCCATCAGGTGCTGACGCCTACCTATCCGCTCTTCCGCGAGCCGCAGTACCTGCTGTCGATCGCCAACAAGGTGGTGGAGGTGGCGCGCGACTTCAGCCTCGACATCGTGCACGCGCACTACGCGGTGCCGCACGCCACCGCGGCCTTCCTCGCCAAGCAGGTGCTGGCCTCGACGCTGGCCAACCGGGCGCCGCGTGTGGTGACGACGCTGCACGGCACCGACATCACGCTCGTCGGTAACGACCCGTCGTACTCGGAGATCGTCGCCTTTTCGATCGATCAGTCGGATCACGTCACCGCGGTGTCGAGAAGCCTGCGCGATTCCACCTACGCCGAGCTGGGAGTGACGCGCGAAATCGAGGTGATTCCGAACTTCCTCGACTGCGGGCTGCACAAGCGCCAGGACGTGCCGTCGCTGCGCGAGCGCTTCACGGATGGCGATCCGGACGTGCGCATCGTGGCGCACATCTCGAACTTCCGGCCCGTGAAGCACATCGACCACGTCGTGGCGGTATTCGACCGCATCCGCCGCCGCGTGCCGGCGCGCCTGCTTCTCGTCGGCGATGGTCCCGAGCTGCCGGGAGCGCTGCGCACCGCCCGCGAGCTCGGCATCACCCGGCTCGTCCACGCCGTCGGCGCCCAGGAAGAAGTGCTGCCGCTGCTGTCGGTCAGCGATCTGTTCCTGTTGCCGTCGGCGGAAGAGAGTTTCGGCCTGGCCGCGCTCGAGGCGATGGCGTGCGGTGTGCCGGTGGTGGCGTCGCGCGTCGGCGGCGTGCCCGAGGTGATCGAGCACGGCAAGAGCGGCTACCTGCACCCGCCCGGCGCGCTCGACGAGATGGCCGAGAGCGCCATCATGCTGCTCTCCGACCGGGAACTTCACCGCATTACCAGCGAGGCCGCCCGCTGCCGCGTCACCGACGCGTTCTGCGCCGACAAGATCGTGCCGCTGTACGAGGCGGCCTACGGCCGCCTTCTTTAGGACAGGTAGGACAGGTAGGACGGGTGGGAAGAGCTTTTACCCACCTGTCTTACCTGTCTCACCCGTCCCACCTGTCCCAAAAACCACGAGCTTCTTGAACGTCGCCAGCACCCAGCGGTAACCGTCCGGGTCGGTGACGACGGCCGCGCGGTCGCCCCAGGCGGTGTCTTCCGGATCGGTCACGCCGGCGCCCGCTTCGCGCGCGCCGCCGAGCGCGCGATCGACGTCGTCGACATAGGTGTAGAGCGCCGCGGCGCCGCCGCCCGGTGCCGTCGCATCGCCGCGCCGGGTCAGCATCACTACCGCACCCTCGCGCTGCATTTCCGCGTAGCGGGGCTGCCCCTCGGTGTCGAGCAGCACGACGCCAGGCTGGAACCCGAGCGCGCGCTCCAGGAACGTCATCGAGGCCCGCA